>NZ_PNOZ01000099.1:0-19525 GCF_002879555.1 Verrucosispora sp. ts21
TGAGGGGGGAGGGGGTTAGGGGGTGCAGGTGGGGCAGGTGCCGAAGATTTCCAGGGTGTGGCTGACGTTGGTGAAGCCGTGTTGGGCGGCTACCTTGTCGGCCCAGGTTTCCACTGTGGGGCCGGCGACCTCGACCGTGCGACCGCAGGCCCGGCAGACCAGGTGGTGGTGGTGTCCTTCGCTGCACCTGCGGTAGAGGTGCTCGCCGCCCGGCGGGCGCATCACGTCGATCTCGCCCGCGTCGGCCAGGCCCTGCAAGGTCCGGTACACCGTGGTCAGGCCGACCCGCTCGCCGCGATCCCGCAGCATCGCGTGCAGATCCTGGGCGCTGTGGAAGCCTTCCACCTCGGCCAGTAGGGCGCTCACCGCCGAGCGTTGCCGGGTGTTACGGACCGCCGTCCCGCTGTCGCTCATGACGGCACTCCACTGCGCTGCTCATCACCCCGAGGCGCGGTCGCGCTGACCTGGCAGACCACGATGGTGCCGGGCTGGGCGTCGCCACCAGGCATTGACGTTCTGAGCTGACCGATTCGCTCGCTCATGATCCCTCCCCGGCATGGCTCACCGCGTCGGCGACGATGTGCGCAACATGCTCGTCGACCAGGGCGTACGCGATCTCCCGGCCGCGCCGGGAACCGCGGACCACGCCGGCGCCGCGCAGTACCCGTAGGTGCTGGGAGACCAGCGGTTGGGCGACGTCGAGCTTGTCGACCAATTCGTGCACGCAGCGCTCGCCGCCGGCCAGCTCGCTGACGATGGCGAGTCGGATCGGCGCGGAGAGGGCACGCAGGAGCTCACTGGCGCCCTCGTACGCGTCGTATCCGGATTCGCTGCTCACTCTGCAACGGTAACCAATACCGACAGGGTCATCGTGGTCAGGACCGGTCGAGCACCACCTCGGGTGGCTCGGGTGCGGGCACCGGCTCCGGTCGGGTCCGGCGGATCCGACGCCAGCCGGCGGCGAACAGGGTGATCACCACGAACGAGGCGATGGCGAGCACCACCACCGAGGCGCCGGGCGCGGTGTCGGCGACCGCCGCCACCCAGATGCCGGCGCCGGCGGCGAACAGGCCGAGGGTCATCGCCGCCGTCATGGTGGCGCGGAAGCCCCGGGTGACCTGTTGGGCGGTGGCCACCGGCACCACCATCAGCGCGCTGATCAGCAGTACGCCGACCGCCCGCATCGCGATCGTCACGGTGATCGCGGTGGTGACCGCCAGCAGCAGGTTCAGGGCGCGTACCGGCAGGCCGGAGACCCGCGCGTACTCCTCGTCCTGGCAGACCGCGAACAGTGCGGGCCGCAGGGCGATCATCGTGATCAGCACGGCCACACCGAGCACCGCGATGGTGACGAGGTCGCTGCGGGAGGTGGTGGTGAGCGCCCCGAACAGGTACGCGTTGAGGTTCGCGCTGGTGCTGTCCGACAGGCCCACCAGCACCACGCCACCGGCGATGCCGCCGTAGAAGAGCAGGGCCAGGGCCAGGTCACCGGAGGTACGGCCCCGTTCGCGGATCAACTCGATGGCGACCGCCCCGATCACAGCCGCGATCACCGCCATGATCACGGGGGAGGTGCCGAAGAGCAGGCCCGCGCCGACGCCGGTCAACGCCACGTGCCCGATGCCGTCCCCGATCAGCGCGAGCCGCCGCTGCACCAGGTAGATGCCGAGCGCCGGTGCGGCCACCCCGATGACGAGCGCGCCGATCAGCGCGTTCTGCATGTACTCGTACTGAAAGAGGGTCAATTCGTGCCCCACAGCCCGGCGGGTTCCTCGGGACAGTGCGGATGCACGTGGTCGTGGTCCGGCGCCGCGTGGTGCCCGGCCGGTTCCGGCACCGCGCCGTCGTGCGCGATCAGACCCTGGTGTACGACGACCGCCCGGCTGATCAGCGGCTGGAGCGGACCCAGCTCGTGCGCCACCAGCAGGACGGTGCCGCCGCCGTCGGTGAAGCCGCGCAGCGCCTCGGCGAACGCCTCCTGGCTGGCGGCGTCCACCCCGGCCGTCGGCTCGTCCAGCACCAGCAGTTCGGGCTTACCGGCCAGCGCGCGGGCGATCAGGGTGCGCTGCTGCTGCCCGCCGGAGAGGGTGGCCACCGGGTCCTTCGCCCGGTCGGCCAGACCGACGGCGTGCAGCGCCTCGGTGACGGCCGTGCGGTCGGCGCGCCCCGGTGGGCGCAGGATGCCCCGGCGGGCCAGCCGGCCGGAGGCCACCACCTCGGCCACCGTGGCCGGTACGCCGCTGCCCGCGCCGAGGCGCTGTGGGACGTACCCGATGCGGTGCCACTGGCGGAACCGGCGTGCCGGCTCGCCGAAGAGGGTCACCGAGCCGGAGCTGAGCGGGACCAGCCCGAGCACGGCGCGGATCAGGGTGGACTTGCCGGAACCGTTGGCGCCGAGGACCGCGACCACCTCACCGGCGGTCACGGTCAGTGAGACGTCCCGCAGCACGGGGCGGCCGTCGTAGCCGACCACCCCGTGCGTGACGGTGATGACTTCAGGTGTCACGAGCAGCTCAACGCCGTCCGCAGGGTCTGCAGGTTGGTACGCATCACCGAAAGGTAGTCCTCCCCGCTGTTGCCGGTGGACAGGCCCTCCAGCGGGTCGAGCACCGCGGTCTGCGCGCCCACCTCCCGGGCGATCGTCTCGGCGACCTTGGGGCTGACCAGCGTCTCGAAGAAGATCGTGGTGGCGCCGTGCTCGCGCGCCTCCTCGGTGACCGCGGCCAGCCGCTGCGGCGACGGCTCGTCCTCGGGCGAGAGGCCGGTGATGCCGATCTGCTCCAACTGGTAGCGCTGCGTGAGGTACCCGAACGCGGTGTGGCTGACCACGATCTCCCGGCGCTGGCAGGTCTTCAGCCCCTCGGTGAACTCGGTGTCCAGCTGCTCCAGTTCGGTGCGCAGGGTGGCGGCCCGCTGGGTGTACTCGTCGGCGTGGTCCGGGTCGACGGCACCGAGGCGTTCGGCCAGCTTGTCGCCGATGGTGGCCAGCCGGGTCGGGTCGAGCCAGACGTGCGGATCCTTCGCGCCGTCGGACACCTCGTCGGCATGCTCGTCATCGTGGTCGTGGTCGTGGTCGTGGTCGTGGTCGTGCTCGTCACCGTGGTCGTGGTCGTGGCCGCCGGCGGTGGCGTCCAGCAGGGGCTCGACGGCGGCCACGTCGAAGGCCCGGTCGCCGCCGTTCTGCTCGATCGCGGTGTCCACCGCGGGCTGGAAACCGTCCAGGAAGATGATCAGCTCCGCGTCGATGATCTGACCGACCTGCCGCGGGTTCAGCTCCAGGTCGTGTGGCTCGGCACCCGGACGGGCCAGGTTGGTCACCGTCACGGCGTCCCCGCCGATCCGCTCGGCCAGGAACTGCAAGGGGTAGAAGCCGGCCACCACGTCGACCCGCTCCGGGTCGCCACCGGAAGTGGTGTCGGTGCTGCAAGCGGCGACGCCGGTCAGGGCGAGCAGCGCGGCGGTGGCGGTGGCCAGGACTCGGGGGGTGGTGCGGAAGGTCATGTCATCGACTGTCCGCGACAATGACAATGATTGTCAAAAACGCATAATTGCATGTCGGAGCAGGTCGATCAGAGCAGCTTCACCAGGCCGACGGTGACCAGCAGGGTCAACATCAACAATCGGATCAGCCGGGTCGGCGGCGTCTGCACCGGCCAGGTCGTCACCAGCAGGGCGGCCACCGCGGCGGCGAGCAGCAGGGTGAACAGCCCGCCCAGCGGGCCCGGGGTGAAGAACGCGACAAGTACGAGAAGCAGGGTGATCAGGAACACGGTCGTCGGGTTGGCCCGGGCCAGGCGGCCGGCGACCCGGCGCTGCGTACGCTGCATCCCACAGACTCTACGAGGAGGAGTGCCCGGTGCTCGTGACCAACCGGTTCGTGGTCGACGACGACGGCGCGCAGGATTTCACCGAACGGGCCCACGCCGCCCTCGCGGCGCTGGCTGCCCGCCCCGGTTACCTGCGCGGGCAACTGGTCCGGGCGCTGGACGACCCGCGACACTGGTGCCTGGTCACCGAGTGGGAGTCGGTGGGCACCTACCGCCGCGCGCTCGGTGGCTTCGACGTCAAGGTCACGGCGATACCGCTGCTCGCCGAGAGCATCGACGAGCCGTCCGCGTACGAGACGTTGGCCAGCGCCGCGCCCGACGGCGACGTGGTGGTGGTCGACAGCGATCGCGCTGCGGGTCCTTACCGCTGAGCTGTCGGGCACTACGCTGGCTGCTATGACCGATCCCGGACCGGCGGCCCCACCACCCCAGCCCCCGCTGCCCGGCCAGCAGAATCCCCAGCCGCCGAGCCAAGGTGCCTTCGCACCGCCCGGTGTGGTCGAGTCAGGCGTGCCGACACCGCCGACCGGCCCCGGAGCGGCGCCGCCGTTCGCGGCGCCGCCGACCGAGGGCCGTCGCTCCCGACTCTGGCTCGGCCTCGGTGCCGGGGCGTTGGCGCTTGTGCTCTGCTGCGGTGGCGGGGGCGCCGCAGTGGTCGGCCTGCTGGTCAGCGGGGTGCAGGCGATCGAGGAACAGGGCCGTACGGTCTCCAGCGACTACTACCGCGCCCTGGCCGACGGCGAGTACGGCCAGGCGTACGACCAGCTCTGCGAGGACGCCAAGCGGCGCGAGTCCCGGCAGGAGTTCGAACGCCGGGCCGCCGCCGAGCCGCAGATCGTCTCCTACCGGGTCGGCAGCGTGGACACCACCACGCTTACCGTGCCGGTGGACGTCACCCTCGCCGGCGGCGGTCAGGAACGGCAACAGGTCGTGCTCGGCCAGGACCAGCAGACCGGTGCCATGGAGGTCTGCGGAGTCAACTGACCGGCCGCAGGTAATGTGCTGGGTTCGGGACCACGGCAGTCGTACCGTTGTCCCGAACTGTTCCTGCCATCCCACCGCGTCCCCGCCGACCGCCAGTCGGCGTAGGAGGAAACATGCCAGCAGACCGTATCGACGCCATCGTCAGCCTCGCCAAGCGCCGAGGCTTCGTCTTCCCCTCCAGTGAGATCTACGGAGGCACCCGATCGGCGTGGGACTACGGCCCGCTCGGCGTGGAGCTCAAGGAGAACGTCCGCCGGCAGTGGTGGAAGACCATGGTCCAGCAGCGTGACGACGTGGTCGGGCTGGACTCCGCGGTCATCCTGGCCCGGGACGTGTGGGCGGCCTCCGGCCACCTCGACGCCTTCGTCGACCCGCTGACCGAGTGCCAGTCCTGCCACAAGCGGTTCCGCGCCGACCACCTGGAAGAGGCGTACGCGGAGAAGCACGGCAAGCCGCTCGCCTCGCTCACCGAGCTGAACTGCCCGAACTGCGGCAACAAGGGCACCTTCACCGAGCCGAAGATGTTCAACGGGCTGATGAAGACCTTCCTCGGCCCGGTGGAGAGCGACGAGGGCCTGCACTACCTGCGCCCGGAGACCGCCCAGGGCATCTTCGTCAACTACAACAACGTGGCCAACGCGGCGCGGAAGAAGCCGCCGTTCGGCATCGCGCAGACCGGCAAGTCGTTCCGCAACGAGATCACCCCGGGCAACTTCATCTTCCGGACCCGCGAGTTCGAGCAGATGGAGATGGAGTTCTTCGTCGAGCCCGGCACCGACGAGCAGTGGCACGAGTACTGGCTCTCCGAGCGCTGGAACTGGTACGTCGACCTCGGGCTCTCCGCGGAGAACATGCGCTTCTACGAGCACCCCAAGGAGAAGCTCTCCCACTACTCGAAGCGCACCGTCGACATCGAGTACCGGTTCCAGTTCGGCGGCAGCGAGTTCGCCGAGCTGGAGGGGATCGCCAACCGCACCGACTTCGACCTCTCCACGCACAGCAAGCACTCCGGGGTCGACCTGTCGTACTTCGACCAGACCAAGAGCGAGCGCTGGGTCCCGTACGTGATCGAGCCGGCCGCCGGCCTGACCCGCGCGGTGCTGGCGTTCCTGCTCGAGGCGTACGACGTCGACCAGGCCCCCAACGCCAAGGGCAAGATGGAGGAGCGCACCGTGATGCGCTTCGACCCGCGGCTGGCCCCGGTCAAGGTGGCGGTGCTGCCGCTGTCGCGCAACGAGGCGCTCTCGCCCAAGGCCAAGGATCTCGCCACGCAGCTGCGCAAGCGCTGGGTGGTCGAGTTCGACGACTCGCAGGCGATCGGCCGCCGCTACCGTCGCCAGGACGAGATCGGCACCCCGTTCTGCGTCACTGTCGACTTCGACACCCTGGACGACAACGCGGTGACCATCCGCAACCGGGACACCATGGCCCAGGAGCGCATCGCCCTGGACCAGGTCGAGCGCTACCTGATCGACCACCTCCCCGGCTGCTGAGGTGTAAGGAAGGGCCCCTTCTTAACGCCTGGCGTAGAGGAGGGGCCCCTTGTTAACAACTGGGCTGGCCGACGCGTACCAGGGCAGTGGCGCCGACACCGCGCCGGGAGTCGTACGCGTCCTCCACCGTGCGGCGCACCCGGCGTGGCTCGCGGCGGATCTGCGCGGGCGTGAAGTGCAGCACCAGGATGCCGTGCCGACTCAGCTCGTTGTGCCGGTCCAGCGTGCGCGTCCAGTCCGCAGGTCGGAAGTGGTACTCCTGCGAGTCGACCTCCAGCGCCACCGCCGCGTCGGCCAGATAGCCGTCAGGTGTCGGCAGCGACGTGCCATCCGCGCCGAGCAGCCGGGGATTCCAGTGGATCTCGCTCAGCACGCTGCTGCCCGCCAGACACTCCCGCAACTCCGCCTCGGGCGCGGACCGGGTCCCCGCCGCCACCTCCTCGAACGCCTTCCTGATCAACGCAGTCCGGCTGCGTCGCGCTCGCCTGATCTCCTCGTCCAGGGACGTGAGATCGGCGTACCCCCGCTGCACGGCCTCGGCCACGATGGCGCGCACCGGGCGGAGTTGCCGCAGGTCGCGCGCCGCGTCGACCACCGCGCGGGCCGGAGAGCACACCGGGTACAGCGGCGTGGCCCGGGCCCGGTCGTCCAGGGCCAGAGCCCGCGAGACCACCGCGAAACCTGCGGATCTGCGTCGTGCGTGATGCGGCACGATCAGCTGTACGTCGTCGCTGCGCGGGCTCTGTCGGAAGCCGTACCAGGTCAGCGCGGCCAGGCCGGTGAGCTGTGCCTCGCCACCGGCGTACAGCGCCGCCGAGATCCGCCGCTGCTCGTCGGTCAGGGTGCCGGTGACCAGGGCGTACGTCGCGGGCAGGACCCGTTGCCAGAGGGTGCGCCGGGTCTGCCGGTACAGGTACATGTCGTCGAAGCCGCAGGTCAGCAGTTGGGTGCGGCTGACGATCTGCTGTTGCCGCTCCGCCAGCTCGGAGAACTCGGGTGGATGGGTACGCATGCCGCGCAGCATCACCGCACTCGCCGGCCTGTGTCCCGCCCGCGCCGGGCACCTGTGGACGACCGCGCACGCTGTGGACAGCGCCCCGACCTCGCCGTGAGTGTGTTATGCGTCGCGTTAACAAGGGGCCCTTCCTATGCACGAGGCGTTAAGAAGGGGCCCTTCCTTACACTTGGGCGGTGATGATGTCGAGTGCTGCGCTGGGGCCGTTGAGCATCGGACGGCACCAGGTGTGGCCGCCTGTGGTGCTCGCGCCGATGGCGGGCATCACCAACGTCGGTTTTCGGCAGCTCTGCCGGGAGCAGGGCGGCGGCATCTACGTCTGCGAGATGATCACCACGGTCGCCCTGGTCGAGCGGAATCCGAAGACCCTGCGGATGATCGCCTTCGGGGCGGACGAGAGCCCGCGCAGCCTCCAGCTCTACGGCACCGACCCGGAGATCACCGCCGCCGCCGTGCGGATCGTGGTCGAGAAGGACCTCGCCGATCACATCGACCTCAACTTCGGCTGCCCGGTCCCGAAGGTCACCCGGCGCGGTGGGGGCGCGGCCCTGCCCTGGCGACGCCGACTCTTCGCCCGCCTGGTCAAGGCCGCGGTGGATGCCGCCGCACCCGCCGGGGTGCCGGTCACGGTCAAGATGCGCAAGGGCATAGACGACGACCACCTGACGTACGTCGAGGCGGGGCTGGCCGCCCAGGACGCCGGGGTCGCCGCGGTCGCCCTGCACGGGCGTACGGCCGCACAACGCTACTCGGGCACCGCCGACTGGGACGCCATCGCCACCCTCAAGCAGGCCCTCGACGTGCCGGTGCTCGGCAACGGCGACATCTGGGAGGCCGACGACGCACTGCGGATGGTGGCCCACACCGGCGTCGACGGGGTGGTGATCGGACGGGGCTGCCTGGGCCGGCCGTGGCTCTTCGCCGACCTGGAGGCGGCCTTCGCGGGGCGTACCGAGCGGCGGCTGCCCACCCTGGGCGAGGTGGCGCTGACCATGCGCCGGCACGCCGAGTTGCTTGTCGACCAGTTCACCGCCGGGGCGCGCAACCCGGCTCGGGGCGAGCGGGACGGCTGCACCGACTTCCGCAAGCACGTCGCCTGGTACCTCAAGGGCTTCCCGATCGGCAGCGAGCTGCGCCGCGCCCCGGCCATGATCGACAGCCTGGCCCAGCTCGACGACCTGCTCGGCAAGCTGGACCCGACAGTGCCCTTCCCGACCGAAACGCTTGGCCAACCACGCGGACGCACCAATTCCCCGGGCAAGGTCTTCCTGCCCGACGGTTGGCTGGCCAGCCGCGACGACGACACCGTCCCCCAGGGTGCCGAGCTGGACGACTCCGGCGGCTGAGCGCAGACCGGCGGCCTTCGGGCATTACCTGGCAGGTAATCGACTCCGCGCGGGTGGTCCGGCACGCTGGCGTGCACGCCCGAGGACGAGGAACCCGATGAACCTGCCCCCACCGCTGTGTCGATCGAGCTTTTCGCCCGTCCGCGCTGGACGCGGTACCGCCGGAGCTGCCGTGACCGCCACCGTGCCGGCGCTCTCGGTCGGCCCGGCGCTGCGCCGGTGGCGGGAGGTGCGGCGGTTGAGTCAGCTGGAGTTGGCCGTGCGGGCCGACATCTCCACCCGCCATCTGAGCTTCGTCGAGACGGGCCGGTCGCGGCCGAGCCCGGAGATGGTGCTTCGCCTCGCCGAACACCTCGACCTGCCGCTACGCGAACGCAACCGGCTGTTGTTGGCGGCGGGCTACGCCCCGGCGTACCCGCAGACCGCGCTGACCGCCCCCCGGATGGCACCGGCCCGCGCCGCCGTCGGGCAGGTGTTGGCCGGCCACGAGCCGTACCCGGCGGTGGTGGTCGACTGCAGGTGGCAGATGGTGGACGCCAACCAGAGCCTGACCATCTTCACCGACCTGGTCGCGCCCGACCTGCTGGCGCCTCCGGTGAACGTGCTGCGGGTGAGCCTGCATCCGGACGGCCTCGCCCCGCACATAGCGAACCTCGGCCAGTGGCGTGCGCACCTGCTGGCTCGGCTGGCACGGCAGGTCGAACTGACAGGTGACGCGGGGCTGGCCGCCTTGGACGGCGAGTTACGTGGCTATCCGAGCGACGGCCCGGAACCGGACGTCGAACTGCCCGGCCCAGGCGACATCGTGGTGCCACTGCGACTGCGGCACGACGGTGCAGAGTTGGCCTTCATCAGCACCATCGCGACGTTCGGTACGCCACTGGACGTCACGTTGGCCGAACTGTCCATCGAGTCGTTCTATCCGGCGGACGAGCGTACGGCGGCAGTGCTGCGCGAACGCAGCCGACGGTGACCGTGTCCCCTGCCCTTGGAGGTCGTGAAGTGTCCGCTACCCGGCAGACCGTCGACACGCTGCTGTCCCGCATCGTCGCCGGTGCGGCACCCGAGCGAATCGCCGAGCTGTACGCCGACCAGGTCGACTGGCAGGTCAACTGGCCGAGCACCGAGCACCTCGACGTGCCGTGGATCCGTCCGCGCTCGACCCGTGCCGACGTCGCCGACCACCACCGCACGCTGGCTGCGGCCACCGTGCCGGGTCAGGCCGAGGCGACCGTCACCGGCATCCTCGTCGACGGGCCGGACGCCGTGGTGTTCGGCCAGGTCGCCCAGACCGTACGCCGTACCGGCAAACGGTTCACCGCTCGTTTCGCGCTGCACCTCACGGTGGCCGATGGCCGGATCGTCCGGCACCACGTTTACGAGGACAGCCTCGCCATCGAGGCCGCCTGCCGGAGTTGACGCCCGCAGCTGAACAACGGCAAGGGCCGACCCCGTACGGAGTCGGCCCTTGCCGTTCGCGGTGGTGGATCGTCAGCTGGTGGCGGTGTAACCGCGGGTGGCGATCCAGTCGGCGAGGTCGTCGGTGGTGAGCTGGTAGGTGGCGGTGGCGGGGTTGGCGGAGTCGGCGATGGTGACGGTGTCGCCGTCGTCCTGGTAGCCGGTGACGCTGATGTAGTGGCCGCCTTCGAAGCTGTGGACGACGCCGTCGGTGTCGGTGGTGGTGCCGGCGATGTTGGCTACCACGGCGTGGCCGCTGTCGACGGTGCGCTTGATGTCCTCGCGCAGCTTGTCGGTCTGCTTGTCATCGGCCTTGGCGCCGGGGAGCTCCACCGACTTGTAGACGTCCTTGCCGGTCTCCTTGTTCAGCACCGGGGTGATGTCGTTGATGGAGTCGGTGCCGTTCTCGGTGGTGCCCATCTCCTTGGCCATGGTGTGGACGTCGATGTTCTTGCCCTGCACGCTCAGGGCGTTACGGGCGGCGGCGGGGCCGCAGTAGTAGAAGTTGGGCTGAGCTTCGTAGCGCACGTCGAGCTGGCGCTCGCCGCCGGGCTTGCGGTCGGCCTGCACGGCGGTGGGGGTGCTGGGTGCGGCCTGGGCGGCGACGGCGGGGCCGGCGATGCCACCGGCGGTGGCGGCGGCAGCGGCGAAGGTCAGAGCGGTCTTACGCAGCATGGTGGTACGCATGATGGTGTTCCGCCTTTCATTCGGGGGTGCGCGCGGCGAGCGGTAGGGGGTCGCGGGTGCCGCGCGAAAGGGGGAAGATCCTGCGAAGCAGATGGGCCGTCTCATGCAGCATCGTGTTGGGCTGCTGCTCTCGGCGGTGAGCCCTGATGTCCGGGGGATGTGTAACGCCGGGTGGGGGGGCGGTCATTCCGGCCCGGTCCCGGGGGCGTCGCCGTCGAGGGGGCTTCGCGGTTACCCCCTGTACAACGCCGGGGCTGGGGGCATGATTCCGCCACCACGGTGACCCAGCCCACTGGCCACCGGGGCATCCGTCGGACATATCGCCTGAAGCGTCGCCGTCCGCCTCGCTGTTACGCCGAAACGGCGGGGTCCAGAGCGGCAGGAAACCGCCATTCCGGCGTAACGGAGTCGATCACGCCGGTCAGGTGGGTCCGTCACCCTTGGGCGGTATGGGGCGCGCTTTCGGCAGGCGGCGCGGGTCGGGGCGCGGGGACCGAGGGCTGCGCCGGCCAGGGTAGGTCGGGCGAGCGGTGGAAGGCGATGCCCGCCGCTGTCCAGCGCGGGGCGTGGCCGGCCAGTCGCTGCCGAAAGTCGGACCAGTCGTGAGCGGCCCGGTCGGACTGGGCGGCCGCGTCGGACTGGGTGGACCGGTGGGCCAGGTCCGATGGGGCGGCCTCGCCAGACTGTGCGGATCGGGCGGACCGGTGGGGCTGGGCGGACGGGGGTGACCAGGCCAGTTCGGCGATCGCGGGTAGGCGGGGGAAGAGCATGAACTCGATCTCGGAGCGGGTGGTCACGGACTCCGTCCAGAGCGGTGCCTCGACGCCGAGCACCGCCTCGGCCGGTACGTCGGTCAGGTGGGTGGCGGGGTCCCAGCCGTACGCCTGGTGCACGTCGATGTGGGCGGCCCAGTCATGCCCGATCGGGGTGTCCGGGGCGTACTTCATGTCCAGGTAGGCGTGGTTGGCGGGGGAGAGGATCAGTTTGGCGCCCCGGCGTACCGCGTCGGCGGTGGTCGGGTCGTCGGGGCGGGTGCCCCACCATTGCAGGATCCGGCCGTCGGTGTGCGCGGCAGGGGCGATCTGGTGCCAGCCGATGACCGTCTTGCCGAGCCCGGTCACGATCCGTTGTACCCGTTCGACGAAGCGGGTGTAGACCTCGGCGGGCACCTTGAACGCCTCGTCGCCGCCGATGTGCAGCCACGGGCCGGGGGTGAGCGCGGCGAGTTCGCCGAGCACGTCGGCGACGAAGTCGTACGTCTGCTCGCTCGTCGGGTCGACGTAGCTGAACCCGATCTCGGTGCCGGCGTACGGCGACGGGGTTGTTCCCGGCGGTGCCAGCTCGGGGTGGGCGACCAGCGCGGCGTTGGTGTGGCCGGGCAGGTCGATCTCGGGGATGACGGTGATGTGCCGGGCGGCGGCGTACGCCACGATGCGTCGGTAGTCGGCCTGGGTGTAGTGCCCGCCGGGACCACCACCGACCTCGGTCGCGCCGCCGACGGCGGCCAGTCGGGGCCAGGAGTCGATGGCGATCCGCCACCCCTGGTCGTCGGTGAGGTGCAGGTGCAGCCGGTTGAGCTTGTACCGGGCCAGGTGGTCGATCACCCGCAGCACGTCGGCGACGCCGAAGAAGTGCCGGGCCACGTCGAGCATGGCGCCTCGGTGCGGGTACCGGGGGCGGTCGAGGATCGAGCCGCCGGGCAGCACCCACCGCTCGGCGACCGGCGTGCGGCTCTCGATGGCGGCGGGTAGCAGTTGGCGCAGCGTCTGCACCCCGTGGTGCAGACCGGCGGCGGTGCGGGCGCGCAGGCGTACCCCGTCCCGTGTGACGTCGAGCCGGTAGCCCTCGGCGCCGAGGTCGGCCTCATCGGTCAGTTGCAGGGCGATGCCGCCGGCCGGCGGTTGCCCGACGACGTCGGTCACCGCCAACGGGTACCCGGTGGCCGGGCGGAGCAGCGCGGCGAGTTGCTCGCCGACGGCCAGTGCGGCCGGGTCGGCGCTGACCCGGATCACCGCGTCGGCGGGCAGCACATGGTCGGCGTCGGGATCCGGCGCGACCCGCTCGGGCGCCGGAACCACCGCGCCGAGCCGTACCGCCGCGCCGAGCCGTACCGCCGCGCCGAGCCGGACCGGCGCGGCGGGGGCGAGCTGCGTCGCCGCCGCCCGCTCCGCCGCGCCCGCCAACTCCCCGGCGGTACGCGTGGCGGTGCTCTCGGCCGGGTGCAGCGGCTGCGGTGGGGTGCTGCTGGACAGCGAGGGCTCCGAGGACAACGACGGCTCCGAGGGGTGTATTCGCGGCAGGGGTGGCAATGGTGCGAGGTGTGCTCACAATGCGTGTCGTCAAGAGTACGGCGAGGACGTCCAATGCGTATTCGTGCGTATGGAAACGTTCCCAGAAACCGCGACGATCGCGGACAGTCGTGATTGCTGTGCCTATTGTCACCGAATGGCCCCGAGCCACTCGTTGTTCGCTTAACCTTCGCGCACCGATCGGTACAACTCCCTGGATTGCCGGCAAGTACTTCCGGGGTACAAAACTGAACCTTCGTTAAGTGTCAGTCCGGGCGCGTGGGAGGCTCTGGTGGCAGCGCAGGAAACGGTCGAGCACAAGTACGTCTACGACTTCGCCGAAGGCAACAAGGATCTCAAGGACCTGCTCGGCGGCAAGGGTGCCAACCTGGCCGAGATGACGAACCTCGGCCTGCCGGTCCCGCCCGGCTTCACCATCACCACCGAGGCGTGCCAGGCGTACCTGGCCAGCGGGGAGCAGCCCGCCGGGCTGGCCGACCAGATCGCCGTGCACCTGGCCGCCCTGGAGCAGGGCATGGGTCGACGCCTCGGTGACCCGGACGACCCGCTGCTGGTCTCGGTACGGTCCGGAGCGAAGTTCTCCATGCCCGGAATGATGGAAACCGTCCTCAACGTGGGGCTCAACGACCGCAGCGTGGTCGGGCTGGCCGCGCAGGCCAACGGCAACCAGCGGTTCGCCTGGGACTCGTACCGGCGACTGATCCAGATGTTCGGCAAGACCGTCTGCGAGGTGCCGGGCGAGGAGTTCGAGCACGCGATCGACGAGGCCAAGCGGGCCAAGGGCAGCGCCGACGACCTGGACCTGGACGCGGACGACCTGCGTGCGCTCGTCGACACGTACAAGAAGATCTTCAGCAAGCACACCGGGCGGGAGTTCCCGCAGGACCCCCGTGAGCAGCTCGACCTGGCCATCGGTGCGGTGTTCGACTCGTGGAACGCCGAGCGGGCGGTGATCTACCGCCGGCAGGAACGCATCCCGGCCGACCTCGGCACCGCGGTCAACGTGGTGGCGATGGTCTTCGGCAACCTCGGCCCGGATTCCGGCACCGGCGTCGCCTTCACCCGTGACCCGGCCAGCGGCGCGCAGGGCATCTACGGCGACTACCTGGCCAACGCCCAGGGTGAGGACGTGGTCGCCGGGATCCGCAACACCGTGCCGTTGCAGGAGTTGGAGCGGATCAACAAGGCCGCCTACGACGAACTGCTCGACTACATGGCCCGGCTGGAGCGGCACTACAAGGACCTCTGCGACATCGAGTTCACAATCGAACGCGGCAAGCTGTGGATGCTGCAGACCCGGGTCGGCAAACGCACCGCCGCCGCCGCGTTCGTCATCGCCGGCCAACTTGTCGACGAGGGCCTGATCGACCTCGACGAGGCGCTGCACCGGGTCAACGGCGCCCAACTGGCCCAGCTGATGTTCCCGCGCTTCCAGCTCGACCACGGCTTCGAGGCGGTCGCCACCGGCATCGGCGCCTCGCCGGGCGCGGCGGTCGGCAAGGTGGTCTTCACCTCGGCCCGCGCTGTCGAGCTGGCCGGTCAGGGCGAGGACGTCATCCTGGTCCGGCGGGAGACGAACCCGGACGACCTGAACGGCATGATCGCCTCCAAGGGCATCCTCACCTCACGCGGCGGCAAGACCAGCCACGCCGCCGTGGTGGCCCGGGGGATGGGCAAGACCTGCGTCTCCGGCGCCGACGCACTCGACATCGACGTGCCCAGGCGGCGGTTCACCGTGGCCGGGCAGACGGTCACCGAGGGCGACGTGGTCTCCATCGACGGCACCACCGGCAAGGTCTACCTGGGCCAGGTGCCGGCCACCCCGTCGGAGGTGGTGCAGTACTTCGAGGGCGAACTCGACCCGGAGGCCACCGACGACGCGCTGGTCAGGGCCGTACACCGGATCATGTCGCACGCCGATGCCACCCGGCGGCTGACGGTACGCACCAACGCCGACACGGCCGCCGACGCGGCGCGGGCGCGGCGCTTCGGCGCGGAAGGCATCGGCCTGTGCCGCACCGAGCACATGTTCCTCGGCGATCGGCGGGAACTGGTCGAGCGGTTGATCCTGGCCCGCGACGCCAACGAGCGGGACGAGTCGCTCGCCGCGCTGCTGCCGTTGCAGCGGGCCGACTTCGTGGAGATCTTCCGGGCGATGGACGGGCAGCCGGTCACCGTCCGGCTGATCGACCCGCCGCTGCACGAGTTCCTGCCCCCGCTGGAACAACTCGCCGTCGACGTGGCGGTGGCCCAGGAACGCGGCGAGGACGTGGCCAAGGAGGAGGCGCTGCTGGCTGCCGTACGCCGGATGCACGAGGAGAACCCGATGCTGGGGCTGCGCGGCGTACGCCTCGGTCTGGTCATCCCCGGCCTGTTCGCGATGCAGGTCCGGGCGATCACCGAGGCCGCCGTGGAGTGCACCCGTCAGGGTGTGCGCGCCTGCCCGGAGATCATGGTCCCGCTGGTCGGCGCGGTCCAGGAACTGGAGACCGTACGCACCGAGGCCGAGAAGATCATCGCTGAGGTGGTCGGCGGCAGCGACGTCGAGGTGCTGATCGGCACGATGATCGAGGTGCCCCGGGCGGCGTTGACCGCTGGGCAGATTGCCGAGGCGGCCGAGTTCTTCTCCTTCGGCACCAACGACCTGACCCAGATGGGCTGGGGCTTCTCCCGCGACGACGTGGAGGGCGCCTTCTTCTGGCGCTACCTGGAACTGGGCATCTTCGGCATCTCGCCGTTCGAGTCGATCGACGCCGACGGCATCGGCCGGCTGGTGCGGATCGCGGCCGAGGAGGGTCGGGCCGCCCGCCCCGGCCTCAAGCTCGGCGTGTGCGGCGAGCACGGCGGCGACCCCGACTCGGTGCACTTCTTCCACTCCGTCGGGCTCGACTACGTCTCCTGCTCGCCGTTCCGGGTGCCGGTGGCCCGGCTGGAGGCGGGCCGGGCGGCCGTGGTCACGGCGGGCTCGGACAGTCGCTGAGCGGATCGGGTCGGCGGGCGATCGTCCGCCGACCCGGCCGGTGCTCAGAGCCGACCCGGCCGGTGCTCAGTTCGGCGGCCGCCGCCGGGCGATGTGCGGGTCCCGGCGGGGACGTGGGCCGGGCAGGTTGGCCATCGGGGTGCGTACGGCCAGCGGGGCGCGCCCGTCGGTCTGCAGCGGTGGCATCGGCGTCGATCGGCGGCAGGCGGCAAGCGTCGGCCCGGCCCGATGCACCATCGCCAGCGCCTCCTCGCGCAGCGCCACCAGGTCGGCGCCGGGGGCGGTGACCACGGTCAACAGGACATCCCCGCCGGCCGGATAGGTGATCACACAACCGGCTGCGGTGTGCACCACGGACTCGTGGAACGGGCCCTGCCGGACCGTTGCCGCCATCCGGTTGCCGACGCCGAAGTTCGCGGCGGCCAGGGCTGCCAGGTAGGTGGCGTCCGTCGTGGGCAGGTCGCTGGAAATCAACAGGCCGTCCGTGCCGGCGAGCACCGCGCCGGTGACCTCGGGTCGGCGTCGGCGCAGCGCCTGCAACTCGGTGCCCATCATCGTTTCCGCGTTCACGAGCGTGTCTCTCCCACCGGTCGTGTCTCCGCCTCAACAGGTGACGTTCCGCGTTGGCGACGCTACCCGTGGGCGTCGATAAACGCGATCCCGTGACCGTCGGCAATCGGACGACAACTCTAGTCTGATCGGAGGATGTGAACTCGTCGGCCTCAGTTCGTCGTCGCGCCGTCCGGCGCGGTCGGGCGTAACCTGATGCTCGCCGGAGGACCGTCGTCGCAAAGGGGTGGCCGGATGAGTGTGCGTACCGGGCTGTCGGGTCCTGCCGGTGACCGACCGGAGGTGTCGGCATGACCGTCGTCTGGGCGAGCCTGACCATCGACGCCCGCGATCCGGCCCGGTTGGCCCGCTGGTGGGCCGAGGCGCTCGGCTACCAGGTGATCACCGAGCAGCCCGACGAGGTGGAGATCCGGCAGTCCGTCGACCGGCTGCCCGGCATCGTCTTCGTACCGGTCACCGGTGCCAAGGAGAGCAAGAACCGGCTCCACCTCGACCTGCGCCCGGCCGACCGGGAGGCCGAGGTGGAACGGCTCGTCGACATGGGTGCCCGGCACGTCGACGTGGGCCAGGACGGTACCGACTGGACGGTGCTCGCCGACCCGGAGGGCAACGAGTTCTGCATACTCGCACCGCGTGACGACTGACGCGCAGCGGCGGGTGACGGAGCCGGTCAAGGACGCCGGGGGAGGCCGTTCGCCGTACGAGCGGGACCGGGCCCGGGTGCTGCACTCGGCGGCGTTCCGCCGGCTCGCCGCGAAGACCCAGGTGCACACGGCCGGCACGGACGACTTCCTGCGTACCCGGCTGACCCACTCGCTGGAGGTGGCCCAGATCGCCCGGGAGATGGGCGCGCGGCTGGGCTGTGATCCGGACGTCGTGGACACCGCCGGGTTGGCGCACGACCTGGGACACCCGCCGTTCGGACACAACGGCGAGGCCGCCCTGGACACGGTGGCCGCCGCCTGCGGCGGCTTCGAGGGCAACGCGCAGACGCTGCGGGTGCTGACCCGCCTGGAAGCCAAGGTGTACGACGCCGACGGCACCTCGGTCGGGCTCAACCTCACCCGCGCCTGCCTCGACGCGGTCAGCAAGTACCCGTGGCCACGCCGGCCGGGCCGGCGCAAGTTCGGGGTGTACGCCGACGACCGGCCGGTCTTCGACTGGCTGCGGCGCGGCGCGCCGCCCGGCGAGCGGCGTTGCCTGGAGGCGCAGGTGATGGACTGGGCCGACGACGTCGCGTACTCGGTGCACGACGTGGAGGACGGCATCCACGGCGGATACCTCACGCTGGGGTTGCTGCTCGCCGACGCCGACGAGCGGGCCGCGCTCTGCGCCGACGTGGCCGCCACCTACTCCGCCGAGCCACCCGACTACCTCGGCCAGGTGTTGATGGAGGTGCTGGCCGACCCGCTGCTCGCCCCGCTGGCCGGCTACGACGGCAGCCACCGCGCCCAGGCCGCGCTCAAGGCCACGACAAGCGTGCTCACCGGCCGCTTCGTGGCCGACGCGGTCGCCGCCACCACCGCCCGGTTCGGTCCCGGCCCGCACCGTCGCTACGCGGCCGACCTCGTGGTGCCCCGTTCCCTGCGGGCCCGGTGCGCCCTGCTCAAGGGCATCGCCCTGCGCTACGTCATGCGTCGCCCCGGGGCCCAGGGGCGCTACCAGCGGCAACAGGAGATCATCACCGACCTGGTACGGGTGCTCACCGATCAGGCCCCCGAGGCCCTCGACCCGGTGTTCGCCCCGCTGTGGCACGCCGCCCCGGACGACGCGGGCCGGCTGCGGGTGGTGGTCGACCAGGTGGCCTCCCTCACCGACCCGGCCGCCCTGGCCTGGCACGCCCGCCTGGTCGACTGACGCCGCACGCCCGCCGGGCCGACTGACGCCGCCCGGCCGGAGGTCGGTGGGTGAGGCTAGCCTAACCAGATGACGGAGCGCCCGAAGACAGTCACCGCCACCCGCGTGATCCGCACCGAACGACCCACCGCGCACGTGGTCCGATTGGTGTTCGGCGGACCGGAGCTGATCGGCCTGCCGGTGGGCGAGTTCACCGACCACTACATCAAGTTCGTCTTCCCGGTGCCGGGGGTCGACTATCCGCGCCCGATGGAACTCGCCGCTATCAAGCGTGACCTGCCGCGCGAGCAGTGGCCCCGGCTGCGGGCGTACACCGTGCGGGACTGGGACGCCGCGACCGGCCAGATGACCGTCGACGTCGTGTACCACGGTGACGCCGGCCTCGCCGGGCCCTGGGCCGCCGCCCTGCGACCCGGCGACGAGGTGCTGTTCACCGGCCCCGGTGGGGCGTACGCGCCGAGCCCGGACGCCGACTGGCACCTGATGGTCGGCGACGAGAGTGCCCTGCCGGCGATCGCCGCGTCGCTGGCCCGGCTGCCGGTGGGCGCGCCCGCGCACGTCTTCGTCGAGGTCGACGGCCCGGCCGACGAGCAGCCGCTGCCCAGCCCCGGCACGGTGCAGCTGACCTGGCTGCACCGTGGCGCAGGCCCGGTCGGTGCGGCCCTGGTCTCCGCCGTCCGTGAGCTGGAGTTCCCGCCCGGCACGGTGCACGCCTTCGTCCACGGCGAGGCAAGCTTCGTCCGTGAGCTGCGCCGCCTGCTGCGGGTCGAGCGGGCCGTGCCCCGCGAGGCCCTGTCCATCTCCGGCTACTGGCGTAAGGGCTTCGACGACGAAGGCTGGCGCGCCACCAAGCCCGACTGGAACCGCCAGGTCGAAGCCGACGAACAACCCCAACCGCTGACCGTCAGGTGATCACGAGGCCGACGGCGGCCAGGTAGTGCCACCGCCGGCTCCCGCCGCCGACTCCACCAACCGGTGTACGTGCGCGAGCTGGGCCTG
>NZ_PNOZ01000009.1:0-128882 GCF_002879555.1 Verrucosispora sp. ts21
GGATCGGGGAGGGGGGTGAGGGGGAGGAGGGAGCCGTGTTGTTCGGCTGTCAGGAGGGCGGTGGTGGTTTCGGCTCGCAGGTTGCGGGCGGCTGCGGCGGCGACCTCGGCGGCGTGCCAGGCTTCCTGCTCCCGTTCCCGGGCCACCCGCTGTTGGGCGAACAGGTGGTCACGTATCGCCCGGCGTAGCACCAACTCCTGCTGGACCGGGTGCAGGCGGGGGTCCCAGCCGCGGTGCGCGAAGACATCGCTGAGCTGCTCCACCGACAGTTCCCGCCGCCAGTACGCCTCCAGCACCGCCCGGTGCAGCCAGCGCTCCCGGTCGGCGTACTCGGCCGGGGTGCGTGGGGTGTGCGGCAGTGGCATGTTCGCGGCTTCGGCCAACCGGCGTACGTCCGCCTCCGCCGCCTGGTACGCCTCCCACGCCTGCTCGGCCTCGTCCTGTGCGGCGAGCCATTCGTCGCGTCGGCGGCGAGCCGTCGCCTCCGCGCGGTCGGCGGCCACCATGACCTCTTCCGCCCAGCGATCCTCGTCCCGCTCCTCCGGCGGGGTCGGCAGGGCAGCTTCCCGGATCCGGGCACCCACGTCGAACCGAAGTCGCCGGGGACGCAGCAGCAGGCCGGAGACGGCGAGTACGACGATGCCCAACAGGCTCAGCCAGATCACGGCGGCCCGGGACACGTCGGGCAGGACGGCGGAGAGAGCGATCTGCATCATCAGCACCTCGTGGCGGATGGGGTTCGTCGAACTGTGCTGGGAAACGGAGGAACAGGGCCGCAACCCGTGACCGTGACCTTGGTCGTGGTCGGGAGGGGGCCTCACCGGCGGGTGGCGTGTGGGTGCCGACTCCGTCAGGTGGTGCGAGCCCGGCCCGGCCAGGAGAGGGCGCAAAGCCAGCCAGTGGTCGTGAGCCTGCCCAGGTCAGGCGGTCGGAGGGCCGCGCCGGGTCGGTTCACCGGGACCGGCGGCGAGGCGTACGGCGGCAGGCCGGGTGCTGACGGGGGCGACGGCCCCGGCGTCGGTGCGCTCGGAGTGCGGCACCGCGGCTGCGGCATGCACAGCGCTCACGGGCGAGACGAGCGCCGACTCGTTCCAGGAGGAGGGCAGCGCTGACTCGTTTCGGGACGAGTTGAGCGTCGACTCGTCGTTCCCGGGCCGGGTGCGCGCCGGCTCCACACGTTGCGCTGACTCGTTGTTGCCGGGCCGGAAGGCTGGGGCCGTCATGTCCCCCGAGCGGCTGGACACAGCGGCGGCGGGTGGGGCGGCCGGGAGGTCTGCTGTGCCGTCCGGCAGGCCGGCGGCCGTGACGCCGCCGAGGCCGACGGCCAGGATGAGTGCCGTCAGCGCCAGGCGGGTCAGATCCGCCAGCGGGCAGCGGGTCACCGACCACAGTGGACGGGAGAACGCGAGACTCGGCACGCGGTCAAACCTATCGCCCTTGCGCAGCAACCGCAGCGGCCCGTTCGTTCAGGGGTGGTGAAGGCCACCACGCTCCGGCCGGATGGGCGGCGGGGTGCGGGCTACGACGTGGTGCCGGCCACTGGCTCCTCGGCGAACAGCGCCAGCAGGTCGCCGACCTGACGATCGGCCTCGGCGGGGTGCCGGAAGCGACCGGCCGGGTTGAGGGTGTACTCGTTGCGTCGCCCGACGCGGGTGCGCTGGAGGTAACCCTCGGCCTCCAGGTCGGCGACGATGGCCTGGGCGGCCCGCTCGGTCACGCCCACCTCGTCGGCGACGTCGCGGAGCCGGGCGGTGGGGTTGCGTGCGATGGCGAGCAGCACATGCCCGTGGTTGGTGAGAAAAGTCCAGTTACGGGCGTTCTCCCGCTCGCCTGTCGTTGCCATGTCGCCCATCGTATGGGCCTTTCAGCTTTTTCGGGCTATGCCGTCGGGCCCTGCACCCGCTCGGCCCCGGAGCGCAAGCGTCCAGGGATACCTGAAATCCATATCACGCATTCCTTGACGCGGCTTGCGCTGCGTGTGACCGTTGGACCAGCCCGTGACCAGCGTCGGCCCGGGATGACCAGGCATCGCATGAGTAGCGAGGGGGCGCCGGATGAGTCGACCCGGACCGATCGGAACAGAGCTGCGGCCGGAGCGGGAACTGCTCACCGCGGATATTCCGGGCGCGCCGCAACTGGCGCTTGCCGAACTGATGGCCGGTAATCGGCGGTTCGTCACCGACACGGCGTGGCATCCCAATCAGAACGCCGGACGTCGCGCTGCCGTGGCCGGGGAGCAGCATCCGTTTGCCGTGATCGTGGGCTGCTCCGACTCCCGGCTGGCCGCCGAGATCATCTTTGATCGCGGGCTGGGTGACCTCTTCGTGGTCCGGACCGCCGGGCACACCGTCGGCCCGGAGGTGCTGGGCAGCGTTGAGTACGCGGTGTCGGTGCTGCGTACGCCGCTGGTGGTGGTGCTCGGGCACGACTCCTGCGGTGCCGTGCAGGCGGCCCGCGCGGCACTGGCCACCGGCGCTGCCCCCGCGGGTCACCTGGGTGCGGTGGTGGACGCCGTGGTGCCCAGCCTGCGCCAGGCCCAGGCCGCCGGGGTGGACGACCTGAACTCGATCGTCGACATTCACATCGCGCAGACCGTGACGGCGATGCTGGGTTCGTCCGCGATGCTTGCCGCCGAGGTCTCCGCCGGGCGTTGCGCGGTGGTCGGCATGTCCTACCGGCTGGCCGCCGGCGAGGTCCGTGCGGTGGCTGCGGAACCGGCGGAGCTGGTCGCCGAGCTCGCGTCCGCCGCCTGACGGCGAGTGCCGGCCCGACAGAGGCACCTGACGGCACCCGCCGGGCCGCCGAGGGCATCAGCCGACGGACCGAGGGCCGCCCCACCGGACGGCGGGACGGCCCTCGAAGTGCTGCCGGATGTGCGTTAGTACATCGAGACGTGCACGTGGTCTGTGTGGTTCGACGGGCCGCTGTAGGAACTCCAGCCGGTCGCCGGGAACCAGATCTGCCGGTTCCAGATCACGTAGTAGACACCCAACCGGTCGGCGTTACGGACCAGGAACGCGGCCAGGTTGTTGCCGTAGATCCGGGTGTCGTCGTTGTACCAGGGCCGGAAACCGCTGTTCTGCAACGACCAGTCACATGCTCGGCCCTTGGGGTGCTCCCACTTGTCACCCGGCCGGTAGCAGCCGACGAACCTGTTGAAGCCGGCGCGCTTGACCTCCTTGTACATGTGCAGGGTGCGCGCCGTGATGCAGCCGGAGGTGGTCGGGTCGTTCTGGTTGCAAGACTCGGCCTTCCAGCCGCCGTCGGCTGACCGGTTCGGGCCGGGCCGGGCGACCGGAGAGGTGGCGGCCACCAGGCCACCGGTGAGACCGACGCCACCGACCAGGCGGAGTGACTTCTCCGCGTCGCTCTTCTTGCGGGCCATGTCGTTTGTCAGCTTCTGCTGCTCGCGTACCTCGGCGTCGAGCGCCAGCTTGGCCGTCTCGGCGCGGCGCTTGACCGCGTTGACCTCACCCAGCTTCTTGCTGTTGACCAGGTTCAACTCGTCGAGCGCGGCGGCGCGGTGGATGAACGAGTCGGGGGCGTTGCTCTGCAGCAGCATGGCGATCGCGCCCACCCGACCGGTCCGGTACGACTGGGTGGCGATCTCGGCGACCTGTGGGGCGAGGGCGTCCAGGTCAGCCTCGGCGCGGCGGACCTCGACAGCGAGCTTGAGCTGCTTCTTCTTGGACTTTTCCAGCTTCGACTTGGCCTTGGTGTAGTCCCGGTTCGTCGCCTCGATCAGCTCGTTGAGCATCGGCGGGTCGTCGTCATGACCGGCTGGTTTGGGGGGCTTCGGCGCAGCCGTCGCCGGCAGCGGGCCGGCGAAGACGGCGAACGCGGCGAACACGGCCACCACGGGCGTCAACCAGCGGCGTAGGGGTGCCGTCACTGTCTTCCCTTCCATCGACCGCCGACCGGGTTAGCTGACGGGTTCGGGACGGAAGTGGCCCCTACCGCTGGTGCGGATTCACCCCACGTACCTGGGTTCCCGGCTCGCCTGGTGGCGATTGGGCGGTGGCACCGCAGGCGCCGGTGCGCGCCTTCGGCGGTGACCGGCAGTGAGGTTACCCGACGGTCGGTCTGGTCCTCTACGTGCCGAACCCGGCAAGATGTGTCATTTCGTAATCGCACTGGGTGACGAGTGACACGCTTGTCGATCCTTTCGGTCGGCGTGCTCACGTTGAGGAGTGTCACCATGGGGTGTCGGTGCTCCTGTCCGGTTCGGGCCACTCCGAACGGGTGGCGGGGGGCGTGTGACGGGTACGCGGTGTGCTGAGGGCCTGGAGTGTCTCGGCCCGGTCCGTCGCCGGTCGCGGCAGGGCGACGGCCACGTCGTCGGGTGCTCCGGGCGCGGCGTTCGCCCCGGCACGGCGTCGTCCGGCGGTGGTCACCACCGTGGCCAGGGCGGTGGTCAGCGGTACGGCGGCGATCAGCCCGAGCGTGGCCACCACGCTGCGGACGATCTCCTGAGCGAGGAACTCGCTTGTCACGATCTGACCCAGCGCGCGGGAGTCGGCGGTGAGCAGGAGCAGCAGCGGCAGCGACGCGCCGGCGTACGCCAGCACGATGGTGTTCACCACCGAGGCGATGTGCGCCCGGCCCACCCGGGTCGCCGAGCGGTACAACTCGCGGCGGGACATGTTCGGGTTGGCGTGGGCCAACTCGGTGACCGCCGCGGCCTGGGTGACCGTGACGTCGTCCAGGACGCCCAGTGACCCGATGATGATGCCGGCCAGCAACAGGCCGTGCAGGTCGACGTCGCCCCGGAACATCGACAGGGTGGTGGCGTCCTCGCTGCCGAAGCCGGTCAGGTGGGTCGCGTTGGTGGCGGCCAGGCCGAGCAACCCGGTGAGCACGAGCGCGCCGAGGGTGCCGAGTACGGCCACCGAGGTCTGCGCCGACACCCCGTGCGTCAGGTACAGCACCACGAACATGATCAACGCGGCGCCGACGATGGCGACCACCAGCGGCGGCTGGCCGGCGCTGATGCCGGGCAGCACGAAGGTGAGCAGGATGGCGAAGCTGGCCGCCAGGCCGGCCAGGGCGGCCAGCCCACGCAGTCGTCCGAAGGCGACGATGGCGGCGGCGAAGAGCACTCCCAGCCAGATCAGTGGCGTACCGCGCTGGTGCTCGGCGATGTTGTAGGTGCTGATCGCCGGGTCCTCCGGGTCGATCAACGAGACCAGGATGACGTCGTCGTCGACGCTTACCGAGGGTGCGCCCGGCCCGGCCGGGATGGGGGTGTCGACGTGCTGGCCGGCGTCCGGGCCGTCCTGCACCCGTACCGTGACTGTGCCGCACGGGCCACCGGCCGTCGTCGGGGTGCCCTCCGGCACCGCGGGGTTGGGCGGGCAGGGTTCGGTCACCACCCGGGTGACCGTGCCGTGGTACCGGGGCAGGTCGTCGCCGGCCTCCGGGCGGGGGGCGTCGCGGGGCCAGAGCACCAGCGCGGCGACAAGCGTGGCGAGGAAGAGGGGGACCACCGTCACGATGAGGATCCGCCGCACCCCGGGTGGGGTGGGCGGAGCGGCACGGCTGTGATCGGCGCCCATTCGATAGTCTCCCAACGATTTCTTCAGCGGAGTACGTGTCGGCGGGCGAGTCGGTTCAGTCCGGCCGTACGACTCTCGCGGTGGACGGCCGAGGCGGCCGGAACGTGGCGGAATCGCTGCGTACGGTGAGTGTCGGGGCGGCCGTCGTCGTCGCCGGGCAGCGGCGGCGGTGCGGGTGCGCGTCCGGCAGCGCGGTGGGCCGGAAGGCGCGGATGTCGGCAGGCCATCGTGTGCGAATGGTAGCCAGCCCCGGAACGGATCGCAGGGTGCGTGGGGTCCGTCGGCGGTTCGTGAGCGCGGGCGGTGGTCGACGGGTGGCCCGGAGAGCGGGTCAGCCGCGCTTCATCAGGCGGCCGACGGCGGCCATCATCTCGGTGGCCATCTCGTCGGCGCGGCCCTCGGCAGCTCCCTCGTGCATGCAGTGCCGGGCGTGCCCGTCGAGCAGGCCGAGGGCGACCTTGTCGAGTGCGGCCTGGATGGCGGAGATCTGGGTGAGCACGTCGATGCAGTAGCGATCCTCGTCGACCATCTTCTCGACGCCGCGCACCTGGCCCTCGACGCGGCGCAGCCGGGCGAGCAGTTGGTCCTTGCTGGCGGTGTAGCCGCGGATCGGCGTCGGTGTGGTCATGAGCACGAGGATAACCTACCCCCTGGGGGTATGCTACGGTCGCGTTGGAGATACCCCCCTCGGGTATGTTCGTGGCACCGGCCGCCCCTCGGCCGGGCCAGGCGGAAAAGGAGAAGCCCCATGGTCACCACGACCTACCAGGTGCAGGGCATGACCTGCGGACACTGCGTCAGCGCGGTCAGCGGCCAGGTCGGCGCGCTGTCCGGCGTCACCGACGTGACGGTCGACCTGCCCGCCGGCCGGGTCACCGTCACCAGCGAGCAGCCGCTCGACGAGAACGCGGTACGCGCGGCCGTCGACGAGGCCGGATACGAACTGCTCGGCGCCTGAGGCGACCGGCGGCGGAAAACCGAGGTGCAACGATGAACACAGCGACGAAGCTCACCGGCTTCGCGCTCGGCCTCGCGGCGGTGTTCGGTGCCGCGTACGGCGTCGGCCAGGTGACCGGTCCCGCCGCCCCGGTCGTCGCCGACGGCCATGACACAGGCCCGCACGGAACCGCCGCACCCGGGCAGGAGACGGGCGGGCACGACGCGTCGGGAGCCGCCGGGCACCTGCCCGGCGGGCTGCTCGTCTCCGACCGGGGCTACACCCTGGTCCCGGTCGCCGCCACCGAGGGTGAGTTCGCCTTCCGGGTCACCGGCCCCGAGGGCAAGCCGGTGACCCGGTACGAGGTGACGCACGACAAGCCGATGCACCTGATCGTCGCCCGGCGTGACCTCTCCGGCTTCCAGCACGTGCACCCGGAGTTGGCCGCCGACGGCACCTGGCGGGTCGCCTCACCGTTGAACTCGCCCGGTGTGTGGCGGGCCTTCGCCGACTTCACCCCGACCGGCGGCGAGCCGCTGACCCTCGGCGTCGACGTGACCGTGCCCGGCGAGTTGACCGAGCAGGCCCTACCCGCCCCGGCCAGCAGCACCACGGTCCACGGCTACACCGTCGACTTCCACGGCACACCCCAGCCCGGCCAGAGCACCACCCTGACCTTCAGCGTCAGCCGCGACGGGGTGCCGGTCCGCGATCTCGAACCGTACCTGGGGGCGTACGGCCACCTGGTCGCACTACGCCAGGGGGACCTGGCCTACCTGCACGTGCACCCCGAGGGCGGGCCGGGCGACGGGCTGACGGCACCCGGGCCACAGGTGCGCTTCGGCGCCGAGTTCCCCTCGGCCGGGGCGTACCGGCTCTATCTCGACTTCCGCCACGACGGGGTGGTACGCACCGCCGAATTCACCGTGCACGTCGGTGCCCCGGGCGCCATCCCCAGCCCGAACGGCGTCATCGCCGACGAGCACGGCACCCCCGGACACGAGCACAACTGACGGGACCAGCGATGACCACCAACAGACCGCTGCGCACCGCGACCGGCCGGATCGAGCTGTCGATCGGCGGGATGACCTGCGCCTCCTGCGCCGCTCGCATCGAGAAGAAGTTGAACCGGCTGGACGGCGTGCAGGCCAGCGTCAACTACGCCACCGAGAAGGCGACCATCTCCTACGACGCGCCGGTCACCCCGGACGACCTGATCGCCACGGTGGAGCAGACCGGCTACCGGGCCAGCCTGCCCGCGCCGGCCACCCCGGCGGCAGGCACCGACGAGCCGGTCGACGAGTTGCGCAGCCTGCGTACCCGACTGTGGGTCTCCGTGGCGCTGACCGTGCCGGTGATCGCGTTGGCCATGGTGCCGGCCTGGCAGTTCACCTACTGGCAGTGGCTGTCGCTGGTGCTGGCCGCCCCGGTCGTGGTCTACGGCGGGCTGCCGTTCCACCGGGCCGCCCTGGTGAACCTGCGGCACGGTGCCGCGACCATGGACACTCTGGTCTCGGTGGGCACCCTTGCCGCCTTCGGCTGGTCGGTGTGGGCGCTGTTCCTCGGCACCGCCGGCACGCCGGGCATGACGCACCCGTTCAGCTTCGACATCGGCCGCACCGACGGTGCCGGCAACATCTACCTGGAGGCGGCGGCCGGGGTGACCGCGTTCATCCTCGCCGGCCGGTACTTCGAGGCACGCTCCAAGCGCACCGCCGGGGCGGCCCTGCGCGCCCTGCTCGAACTCGGTGCCAAGGACGTCTCCGTGCTCCGCCACGGGGTGGAGACCCGCATCCCGGTCGAGCAACTCGCGGTGGGGGACCGGTTCGTGGTGCGGCCCGGCGAGAAGATCGCCACCGACGGGACGGTGGACGAGGGTTCCTCCGCGGTCGACGCCAGCCTGGTCACCGGCGAATCGGTACCGGTCGAGGTCGGGGTGGGCGACGCTGTGGTCGGCGGTTGCGTAAACGCCGGCGGACGACTGGTGATCACCGCCACCCGGGTCGGTGCCGACACCCAACTGGCCCAGATGGCCCGGTTGGTCGAGCAGGCGCAGTCCGGTAAGGCCGCCGCCCAGCGGCTCGCCGACCGCATCTCCGGGATCTTCGTACCGATCGTGCTGCTGCTGGCGGCCGGCACGCTGGGCTGGTGGCTGGGCTCCGGCGCCGGACCGACCGCCGCGTTCACCGCCGCGGTGGCGGTGCTGATCATCGCCTGCCCGTGCGCCCTCGGCCTGGCCACCCCGACCGCGCTGCTTGTCGGTACGGGGCGCGGCGCGCAACTCGGCGTCCTGATCAAGGGACCGGAGATGCTGGAGTCCACCAGGCGGGTGGACACCGTGGTGCTGGACAAGACCGGCACCGTCACCACCGGCCGGATGACCCTGCTGGAGGTGATCCCGGGCACGGGTGAGCAGCGCGACGAGACCCTCCGGATGGCCGCCGCGCTGGAGGCCGGCTCGGAGCACCCGGTGGCTCGGGCGGTGGTGGCCGGTGCCGCCGAGGTCGGCGAGTTGCCGCCCGTCATCGGCTTCGCGAACGTCGCCGGGTTGGGCGTCAGCGGCAGCGTGGACGGCCGCGAGGTGCTGCTCGGCCGGCCCCGGCTGTTGCGCGAGCGCGGTCTGGTCGTACCGGACGATCTGGCGCGGTCGGCGACCGACGCGCAGGCGGCGGGGCGTACGGCGGTGCTTGTCGGTTGGGAAGGCCGGGCCCGTGCCGTGCTCGCGGTGGCCGACCAGGTCAAACCGACAAGCCGGGAGGCGGTACGTCGACTGCGGGCTCTCGGCCTGACCCCGGTGCTGCTCACCGGCGACAACGCCACAGTCGCCAGTGCGGTGGCCGCCGAGGTGGGCATCGACGAGGTGATCGCGGAGGTGCTGCCGGCGGAGAAGGTCGACGTGGTCTCCCGGCTCCAGGCCGAGGGCCGGGTGGTGGCGATGGTCGGTGACGGCGTCAACGACGCGGCGGCGCTCGCCCAGGCCGACCTCGGACTGGCCATGGGCACCGGCACGGACGCGGCGATCGAGGCGTCCGACCTGACCCTGGTCCGGGACGACCTGCTGGCCGCCGTGGACGCCATCCGGCTCGCCCGTCGCACGCTGGGCACCATCAAGGGCAACCTGTTCTGGGCCTTCGCGTACAACGTGGCGGCGCTTCCGCTGGCCGCCGCCGGCCTGCTCAACCCGATGATCGCCGGGGCGGCGATGGCCTTCTCGTCGGTTTTCGTGGTGGCCAACAGCCTGCGGCTGCGACGGTTTCGTCCCGTTACCTGACTCGGTGGTTCGCCGGGGCTCGGCTGGGTACTTGATGGACGTAGCAACCGAACGAGCCACGGAGGCTGACATGGGTGTCGAGGACAAGTTCAACAACAGCGCCGAGAACACCACCGGCAAGGTCAAGGAGGGTGTCGGCCGGGTCACCGACAACGAGCAGTTGGAGGCCGAGGGCCGCGCCGATCAGAGCCGCGCCAGCATCAAGCAGGCTGGCGAGAAGATCAAGGACGCGTTCCGGAGCTGAGCTGCGGATCCCCCGAACCGCCGGGCCGGCGCTCGCCGCCCGGCGGTTCGCTCAGCGTAACGGCGGTCAGGCCAGGTGGCTGACCAGCGGTGAGCCGGAGGGTGAAGCCGTTGGCGTCACGGTGCTGGGTGACGTGGTTGCACGACTGGTACGTGATCCACAGGCCCAGCCCACCGGGCGTGCTGTCGGCGGGTGGCAGCAGACCTGCGTACGGATCGTCCGGCCCCTTGCCGGTGTCGCTGACGGTGGCCACGATGCGGTCCGGTGCCGTCCACAGGCGCAGCCGCACGGGCGGAGAGCCGTGCCGCAGCCCGTTGGTCACGGTTTCGCTGACCGCGATGACGAAGTCGTCGAAGTCCTCCGTCGACAGGTGCCCCGGACCGACCTGGTGCACTGCCGAGCGGGCCTGCGCGGCGGTCGGATCGGTCAGGTCGAGCAACGGTGGGTACGCCTGGATCGGGTCGGGTGGCGCAGGCCGGTTCTGCCGCAGGAAGGACTCCGGGGCGAGATAGTCCGGGCTGGGCAGATGCCGCTGCCCGGCGGTGGCGATGTGCGGGTGGGTGGCGGCGACATCGGCCAGCACGTCGGGGGGCGTGATCCGGGTGTCGTACGCACACATGCTCCACAGCGGCCAGTCGTCGTACGCGCGGTTGATCGCCGCCTCGTACCGGGCCCACCAGTCCCAGGTCGACCCGAGAGAGGGCGGCGGCACCTCGCCGATGATCCGGATCTGATCCGCGCCGCCGGCCGTCAGGTCGGCGAGGAGTTTGCGGTACATCCGGATGGCGGCGGTCGGTCGGGCGTACACCCCGGCACCGTTGAGGAACTCCACCCCGCTGTCGGCCGGCAACGCCGAGCGGACCAGGCCGCCGGTGCGCTCGCCGAGCGCCACGAAGGTCGGCTCGCCGGCCGTGACCCCGTCGAGCAGGAACGGCACCGCGACCGCGAGCAGCTCGTCGTCCGAGGCGTAGCACAGGGCCTCGTGCAAGTATCCGTTTTCGGTGGCGGCGGGACCCGTCCTCACCGGGTCACCTCCATACTCAGGCCAGGCAGATCCAGCAGGGCGGCGAGCCGTACGGTGCCGGCGGAGCAGCCGCGCAGCACCAGTCTCGCCTCCCGTTGCTGGGCGTACTCACTCAGGTGGACCAGCGTACGGTGATCGAGAAAGCGAAGCCCACTTGCATCCAGTATCAACTCATCGTCGACCGGCCGCAGGTCGGTGTGTTCCAGCGCGGCGCGGAACAGATCGTGGTTGGCCGGGTCGAGTTCCCCGACCAGCACGGCGTGACCCGGGTGGGCCGTCGGCGCGTACAGCCGGAACAGCAGGTCGGTGACGTTGTGCTCCGGGTGCAGACAGGCCAGCTCGGCGACCGCCCGATCACCCAACGTCGGCCGGTGGTACCCGCACATGCCCTGGAACGCCTCGCCCCGCATCATCCGGTTGATCTGCTGCTCGTAGCTGGCGAACACCGCCCGCTGAGTCGGCGTACGGACCAGATCCGTGCAGGCCGCGGCCACCCGCAGGCCGCTGTAGCCGGCGGCGAGCGCCATCCGGGTGGCCATCTGGTACGCCGACACCTGGCCGGCCGGGTCGATCACCTCGACGCCGGAGTAGGCCGCGTCGAGGGTGAGTACCTCGGCGGCACCGGAGGACAGCGCCTCGGCGAACAGATCCAGATCGCGCCACCGGTCCCGGACCGCTCCGGCCTCGCTGCCGGCGACGACGTACCAGACCTGCTCGCCGGCAGCGAGGCCGGAGCGTAGGAAGTCCTCTGCCCGGGGGGTGAAGCCGGCGGGATCGTCGTAGGCCCAGCACTGGTGTCCGTACGGTAGGGCCTGCCCACTCACGTCACGCGCCTCATCGTCGCAGTGTACGACTGCCCCCGGCCAATCGACTTCGTCAATGTCGAACTGCCGGGAACCAACCCGCCGCGTCGAGCGACCAATACGGCGATGACAGCCGCGACCGACGAGATCACCGGGTACGCGTTCGCCGCGGGCCGGGGCGACCAAGCCGCCGCCGCGGCGTTCGTCCGTGCCACGCAACACGACGTACACCGGTTCCTGGCGCACCTGCCCGGCACTCGCGACGTCGACGACCTGGTCCAGGAGACGTACCTGCGGGCCTGGCGCGCCCTGCCGTCGTTCGCCGGCCGGTCCACGGCACGGACCTGGCTGCTCGCCATCGCCCGCCGGGTCGCTGTCGACCAGGTGCGGGCCGCCGCCGCCCGCCCCCGCACCGCAAACCTCGCCGACTGGCAGGCCGCCGCCGAGGCGACCTCGGCCGGGGTACGGGCCGGAGTGGACGACGAGGTGGTGCTCTACCGGATGCTCGACGGCCTCACGTCCGACCGCCGGGAGGCGTTCGTCGCCACCCAACTGCTCGGACTGTCGTATGCCGAAGCCGCGCAGGTGTGCGACGTGCCGGTGGGCACCATCCGGTCCCGGGTGGCGCGGGCCCGGGAAGACCTGGTCGCGGCCATGCGCCCGGCCACCCGCCGACGCGGCGCCCGCCCCGACGCCGTCGGCTGACCCGTCTCCGCCGTCCTCAGCCGGGAAGCAGGGTGGGCTGGTCAGGCGGCGTGGCGGGAGGCGTGCTGGCGGCCCTGGTGGGCCTTGACCGGGTGGTGGGCCTGGGCCGGGTAGTGGGCCTGGGCTGAGTAGGGCGGCAGGAGGCGGAGGGTGGCCGGCTCGTCGGTCTCGTCGAGGCGGAGTCGCCAGCGGGATCGCTCCGGGCGCTGCCGGTCGTTCGGGTCACCTGGTTGCCGCATGCTGCGCGCCAACAGCACGGTGATCAGATAGCCGACCACCAGGAAGCCGTGACTGACCAGGCGTTCCACGGCGACCTGGGAGGCGACGAGGTCGTTGATCGACAACAGGACGAGCGTCGCCACGAAGGCGCTGAGCATCGGCAGCATCCCGGAGGGGCGGGTCCGGCGCAGCGCGACGAAGAGGAAGCCCGCCCCGACGGCCACGTTCCAGGCGGCCGACTCGTGCCACAGGTGCTGCCCGTTGGCGTGCACGTGCTGGGCCACCTCGGCCCGGCCGACCTGGGCCAGCCCGAGGACCAGCTGCACCGCGCCGAGCAGTCCGAGCGCGGCCCGCAACGCGGTGACCGCGGTGATCCGTCCGGCGAACGCGGCGAACCAGCGCTGACGCCGCAGGGCGGCGATCGGCGTACGGGCGCGGCGGCGAGGCGGCGGCGCGGCGCTGAGAATGGCCTCGGTCAGATCCGGTAGCGCGGACACCACCTGGGTACGCGCCCGCCGGGTCACGGTGGCGGCCCGGCTGTACCAGCCCTGGCAGGCCGTGCAGGTCTCCAGGTGCCCGTCGGCCGCACGTTCCTCGTCCGGCGTCGCCTCACCGTCCAACTGTGCTGACAGAATCTCCCGCCACTGCTCGCACCCCATGTACCGATAGTCGCTCGTCAGGTCGACGTGGTTCCCGGCGGGGCGGCCCGGTGCCTGGTCAGCGGCCACCCCGGTCGGCCCACTCGTGCAGCGCGTCCCGGTCACCCGCCGCGTCGAGGTTGAGCGCCGCCTCGATCAGGGCGAGATGCGTGAACGCCTGCGGGTAGTTGCCCAGGGCGGTGCCGTCCGCGGCGAGTTGCTCGGCGTACAGACCCAGCGGACCGGCGTACGCGCTGAGCTGGTCGAAGAGTTTGCGAGCCTCGTCCCGCTGACCGGCCAGGACCAGCGCCGAGACCAGCTCGAACGAGCAGAGCAGGAAGGCGCCCTCCTCCCCGGGCAGCCCGTCGTCGGCCCGGTAACGCCGCAGCAGCGCAGGGCCGATCTCCAACTCCTGCCGCACCCGGTCGATGGTGGAGAGCATCCGAGGGTCGTCGCCGGGCAGGAAACCGACAAGCGGAATCCGCAGCAACGAGGCGTCCAGCTCGGTCGACCCGTACGCCATCACGAAGCTGCCGACCTGCGGGTCGAAGCCGCGGTCCAGGACCTCGGCGTGCACCGCGTCGCGGGCCGTGCGCCACCGCGGCACGTCGGCGGTCCGGTCGTCGAGCAACTCGGCCACGCGGATGCCCCGGTCCAGGCAGACCCAGGTCATCACCTTCGCGTTGACGTAGTGCCGGCGCGGACCCCGCACCTCCCAGAGACCGTGATCCGGCTCGTGCCAGCGGTCGGACATCACGTCGACGTGCTTGCGCAGCAACGCCCACTGCTCGCCGGTCAGGTCGCCGGTGAGCTGCTGGTACACCAGCGCGGCGTCCAGAATGTGGCCGTACGTGTCGAACTGCACCTGTTCGGCGGCCTCGTTGCCGATCCGTACCGGCCGGGAGCCGGCGTACCCCTCCAGGTGGGGCAGCTCCTGCTCCTCCGCAGTGCTGCCGAGGATGTCGACGAGCGGGGTGAGCAGGTCACCGTTGCAGACGGAGATCAGGAAGTGCAGGTACCGCCGGCCCTCCTCGGCGTGCCCGAGCCGGAACAGGGCGAGCAGCAGCAGCGCGGCGTCCCGGTGCCAGGCGTACCGGTAGTCCCAGTTGCGGACCCCGCCGATCTCCTCCGGCAGGCTGGTGGTGGGCGCGGCGATCAGTGCCCCGGTCTCGTCGAAGGAGAGCCCCCGCAACACCAGCGCGCTGTGCCGGACGGCGTCGGAACCGAAGCCGGTGTAGTCGCTGCGCGCCGACCACGCCTGCCAGGTCCGGCAGGTACGCGCCAGCAACTCGTCCGGGTCGACGACGTCGGTGGCGTCGTCGTCGTAGCCGACCAGCAACGCCACAGTCGTACCGGCGGACAGCTCCGCCTCGATCCGCAGTGCCCCGCCGGACGCCTCGGCGGGCAGGTCACCGCCGACCCACAGATCGGTGCCGACGGCCCGCCAGCGGCGGCCCACCCGCTCCCAGGCGACGTCGCGGGCGCCGTACCCGACTCGGGGCGCCACCCGCATGGTCAGCTGGATCGTGCCGTGCTCGACGGTCACCCGGCGTACCAGCATCTTGTCGGCGCGCAGCGGCTGGGCACCCTCGCCGGGCGCCACCGCCAGGAAGTCCTGCACCACCGCCGACCCCTGCGGAGTCGACAAGCGACTCTCCAGCACGAGGGTGTCCGGCAGATACCGCCGGGTCGGCTCGGCGCAGCCGGCCACGGTCAGTTCGAGGACACCGCCGCGGTTGCGGTCCAGCAGGCGGGCGAAGACCGCGTCACCGGCGAAATGCGGCACGCAGAACCATTCGACCGCGCCGTCGGCGGCGACCAGCGCGGCGGTGTGGGTGTCGGAGAGGAAGGCGTACGAGTCGATGGGGGGACAGGTCATCGCGGCTCCAGTAGGGGACGTCGGTGCCTCCAGGACTACCCCGTGACGTGCGGGGTAAGCGCCTGCGCCCGTCAGTAGAGGAGAAGGTGGGTGTCCCGTCCGTTCGTGAACTGGTCCGGCAGCCTGTCCTTCACCCCGGCCGAGCGCGTCGAAGCGGCCGACGAGGACGAGGTGCGGGAGGTGATCCTGCGCGCCCGGGAGTCGGGCCGCACCGTGCGGCCGGTGGGTTCCGGACACTCGTCGAGCCCACTGGTGCGTACCGACGGCATCCTGCTCAGCCTGGACCGGTTGGTGGGGGTGGTCGACCAGGCCGACGAGCGGGCCACCGTCCGGGGCGGCACCCGGCTCAAGGCGCTCGGCGAGGGTCTCTACGAGGCCGGTCTGGCGATGGACAACCTCGGCGACGTCGACTACCAGTCGATCGCCGGTGCCACCGCGACCGGCACCCACGGCACCGGTCTCGGCTTCGGCAACCTGTCCACCCAGGTGACCGAGGTGCGGCTGGTCACCGGCACCGGCGAGACGCTCGACATCTCGGCGAAGTCCCACGCCGACCTGCTGCCCGCCGCCCGGCTGTCGCTTGGCGCGCTGGGTGTGGTCACCCAGTTGACGCTCGACGTGCAGTCCCGCTACGAGCTGCACCGGCGGGCCTGGTGTGCGCCGGTCGACTGGACCCTGGACCACCTGGCCGAGTTGCAGCACACCAACCGCAACATGGATTTCTACTGGTATCCGCGCAGCGACCTGACCCAGGTCCGGACCATGAACCGGGCCGACGAGGCGCCGGACGATCAGCGGTGGGCGACGCGGCAGATGTTGGAGGCCGGCCCGGAGGGTCAGCTTCGGGAGGTCGACGTGGGGCCGACCCACCAGACCATCCCGCAGAACCGGGAACTGCGCTTCGAGGAGATCGAGTACATGCTGCCCTCGGAGGCGTTCCCGGCCTGCTTCGCCGAGGTGCGGCGGCGCATTCTGACCCGGCACCGCCGCTACGTGGGTTGGCGGGTGCTGGTCCGTACGATCGCCGCCGACGACATCTGGTTGAGCAACGCGTACGGCCGTCCCACCACCACCATCGCCTGCCTGCAGAACACCACCCTGCCGTACGAGGACTACTTCCGGGACATGGAATCGGTCTTCCTGCATTACGGTGGCCGACCACACTGGGGCAAGAAGCACTGGTTGACCGCGCGGGAACTGCGCCCGCTGCTGCCCCGGTGGGACGACTTCCAGGCGGCACGTCGTCGCCTCGACCCGGACGGGGTGTTCCTCACCCCCGATCTGGCCCGGCTGCTGGAGGAGACCTGATGACGCAGCTCGGGGCGCGGGTGTGGGTGGTGCCGGGCGGGCGCATCCCGTTCGGCGGCACCGGCCCGGAGCCCGAATACACCAGCTTCGACCAGTTGTGTGTGCTGAACACCGGCGACGCCGAGGCGGACCTGCGGCTGGACTTCTACTACGAGGACACCGAGCCGGTCGGGCCGTACCGGCTGGTCGTCGGCGCCCGGCGGATCCGGCACGTACGGGTCAACGACCTGATCGACCCGGAGGCCGTCCGCCTCGACCGCCCGTACGGCTGCGTGCTCCGCTCCCCGGTGCCGGTGGTGGCGCAGTTCCTGCGGCAGGACACCCGCCGGTCCGGGGCGGTGGCACTCGCCACCACGATGGCCTACCCCGTCGACTAGCCCACCGCCGGGTGCGTGCGCCCCCGGATCAACCTGCGCCGCAGTTCGTCGGCCCCCCACACGACGACGGGGAAGACCAGTAGCAGCGCCAGGGCCGGTGCCGGTGGTGGCCGCGTACCGAAGACCTCCGGCAACGGCGGCAGGGCCACGATGGCGGCGGCGACGGCGAGTTCGAAGGCGATGCCCCACAGCAGCAGGCGGTTGGAGAACACCCCGACGGCCCGCAACGGAGCGCGTTCGGTACGGGCCGCGAACGCGGTGCCGATCTGGCAGGCCACGATGCCGAGGAAGGTCATCGTGGTGGCCTGGAGATAGGTCTCGTGCAGCGCGGTGCCCGGCCCGGTCGGCGTGCCCGGGGTCCAGCCGCCAGCGAGCAGGACGGCGAAGAAGCCCACCATCACCAGTACGGCGGAGACGAGCCCGAGGAACGCCCAGGCCCGCAGCAGCATCCGCCGGTCGATGACCCGTTCGGTACGCCGTCGGGGCGGGCGGTCCATCAATCCCGGTTCGGCCGGCTCCCGACCCAGCGCCAGGGCGGGCAGCGTCTCCGTGCCCAGGTCGATGGCGAGGATCTGGAGCACGGTCAACGGCAGCGGCACCGCCCCGGCGGAGAGCGCGAAGATCAGGAACGGAACGACCTCGGGCGTGGTGTGGGCGAGGATGTAGAGGATGAACTTGCGGACGTTGGCGTAGACCCGGCGACCGGCACCGACGGCGGCCACGATGGTGGCGAAGTTGTCGTCGGTGAGCACCATCGTCGCGGCCTCCCGGGTCACGTCCGTTCCGGAACGCCCCATCGCCACACCGATGTCGGCCCGGCGCAGGGCCGGCGCGTCGTTGACCCCGTCGCCGGTCATCGCCACGATCTGGCCGTCGGCGCGCAGTGCCTCGGCGATGTGCAGCTTGGCCTCGGGCGACACCCGGGCGAAGATCACTTCGCGTTGCTCGGCGAGCAGGTCCCGCAGCGCCTGGGGAGTCATCCGGTCGAGATCCGCGCCGGTCAGCACGGTCGGATCGCCCCGGGTGATCCCGACCTGCCGGGCCACGGCGGTTGCGGTCAACCCGTGGTCGCCGGTGACCATGATGATCCGGATACCCGCGGTGTGGCACTTGGCCACCGCGTCCGGCACCGCCGCCCGGGGTGGATCCACCATGGCGACGAAGCCGAGGAAGGTCAGCTCCCGCTCGGTCGTCTCCCGGTCCTCGGGCGGCCCGGTCAACCGGCGTCGTGCCAGGGCGAGGACACGGCGGCCCTGCCGAGCCTGCCCGGTCACCGCTTCGGTCAGCTCGGCCCGCGCCTGCTCGGTCAGTGGCCGGTCGTCGCCGTCGGCACCGATGATCCGGGTGCAGCGGCGCAGCACCTCCTCCGGCGCACCCTTGGTGTGCAGCCACAGATCCGACCCGACGGCATCGACGGTGGACATCAGCCGCAGTCTCGGATCGAAGTGGAACTGGCTCTGCCGCCGGCTGCCGGCGGGCTGCCGGATCATCGCGGCGAAGTGCAGCAGCGCGGTCTCGGTCGGGTCGCCCACGTCGGCGTCCGGGCGCAGTTCGGCGTTGTTGCAGGCGGCCGCCGTGGCGGCCAGGGCGGACAGCGCGGGACCGGGCGACGGCACCGGGTCGGGCAGCGGATCCAGCAACTCGTCGGCGGCGCGTACAGCGGTCACCCGCATCCGGTTCTCGGTGATGGTGCCGGTCTTGTCGGTGCAGATGACGGTGGTGGAGCCGAGGGTCTCCACGGCGCTGAGCCGCTTGACCACCGCACCCAGCCGGGCGAGTCCGCGTACGCCGACGGCCAACGCCAACGTGATGGTGGGCAGCAGTCCCTCGGGCACGTTCGCGACCAGCAACCCGATCGCGAAGGTGAACGCGTCGGAGATCGGCATACCGGCGGCGAACACCCCGATCGGGAAGAAGACCACACCGGCACCGATCGCCACCGCCGCGATCAGCCAGGCCACCCGACGTACCTGCCGTTCGAGCGGGCTCTCCTCCCGACCGACCCGCTGGGACAGGGCGGCGATCCGGCCCAGCTCGGTTCGCATCCCGGTCGCGTAGATCATCCCGCGGGCCTCGTCCGACAGGCAGGACGTACCGCTGAACACCAGGTTGCCGGCCTCGGTGAGGCTCTCGGCGGGACCGGTCGCGTCGGCGCTGCGGTAGGCGGGCTGCGACTCACCGGTCAGGGCGGACAGGTCGACCTCGACACCGCCGTCGAGCAGCCGGGCGTCGGCGCTGATCCGATCACCCTCGCCGATGGCGATCACGTCACCCGGAACCAGTTCCCCGGCCGCAACCTCCTGCCAGTTGCCGTCTCGCAAGGCCCGTGCCTGCTGAGGGAGGTACCGGGTCAGTGCCTCGACCGCCCGCTCGGCCTGCCGCTCCTGCACCGAGGCGAACACCGCATTGACCGCGATGACCGCCAGGATCGCCGCGCCCAGCACGGCGGTACCGGCCACCCAGGCGAGGATCGCGGCCACCCACAACAGCAGGGCGAGGGGATGGATCAGCTGCCGCCCGAGCTCCCGCCACCAACTTCGTCTGTGGGTTCGGCGCAGCTCGTTGCGGCCGTACTCGGCGAGCCGTTGGCGGGCCTGGTCGGTGGTCAGCCCGTGTTCGCTCGCGTCGAGCCGGTGCAGCAGGTCGGGCAGCGGCGACTGCGGGTCCACGGTCAGCTCACCCCGCACCGGAGCCTCCTCGCCCAGCTCAGCGGGCCGCCGTCTACCCGCCTCCGGCCAGGGCAAACCAGGCCGTCAAGCCCAGAGCGCCTCGGCCAGGGTGACGCCGAGGAACGCGGCACCGAGCGCGGCGGCGACACTGACCACGGCGTTGGCCAGGGCGTACCGGCGGGCACCGGTCTCGACGAGGCGGATCGTCTCGTAGCCGAAGGTCGAGTAGGTGGTCAGCGCCCCGCACAGCCCGGTGCCGAGCAGGGCGACCAGGGAACCGGGCACCGCGCCTGCTCCCGCGCCTCCGATCAGCACCCCGAGGATCGACGAGCCCAGCACGTTGACGGTGAGGGTGCCCCACGGGAACGCGGAGCCGTGCCGGGCCTGCACCGCCCGGTCGAGCAGATAGCGCAGTGGTGCGCCGACGGCCGCGCCGAGCGCCACGAGCAGGACCGTCATCCGCTGCTCCGCAGGCGTCGCGCGCCGGTCGCCAGCCGGGTGAGCGTGAGGCCGATCCGGACGGCGGCGAGCGCGGCGACCAGGGTGCCGGCCAGGTACAGCAGCGCGGTGCGTGCCGCGCCGGCCGCCACCGCCTGCTGCACCTCCACCGCGTACGTGGAGAAGGTGGTGTATCCGCCGAGCATCCCGACGCCGAGGAAGGGTCGGAGCAGTCGAGGTGCGGTCCACACCTCGGTGATCAACACCATCAGTACGCCGATGAGCAGGCAGCCCGAGACGTTCACCGCGAAGGTGGCCCACGGAAAGCCGGTGGGGGAGTGTGGGAACGCCACCGCCAGGCCGTGCCGCAGGACGGCACCGATCATGCCGCCGAGGGCGATCGCCGCCAGCAGGCTGGCGGTGCCACCGCGCAACTCGGCACGCTGGCGCGGGACGCGGAGGTCGACGTCCGGATCGACGGGTGGCTGTTCGGGCGGCACGGTCACCACCTCCTCAACGGGGACCGAGAATAGCTCCGGCAACTCGTCGCCGCCCGGGTGACGCGCAGTAGGGTGCGGCAGGTGACCGTGCTGCGTTCCGTCCTGCTGTTCGTGCTGGCCGCCATCGCCGAGATCGGTGGGGCGTGGCTGGTGTGGCAGGGCTGGCGGGAGCATCGTGGGCTGTGGTTCGTGGCCGCCGGGGTGCTCGCGCTCGGCGCGTACGGGTTCGTCGCCACCTTCCAGCCGGACCCGAACTTCGGGCGCATCCTGGCCGCGTACGGCGGGGTCTTCGTCGCCGGTTCGCTGGCCTGGGGAATGATCTTCGACGGTTTCCGGCCGGACCGCTGGGACCTGGCCGGAGCGGCGATCTGCCTGCTCGGGGTGGCCGTCATCATGTACGCCCCGCGCGGCGCCTGACTCCCGCCCGAGAAATTTCTCGAAAAAGTTGGGCCGTGGTGTCGAATCCCGGTCTTCCCGTTCGAGCTTCCTGGTAGCGGGGCCGAACGGCGCGCCCCGGACAGCGAAGGGAGCCGGGAGATGTCCCGCACCACAACGGCTGACACCGGCACCATGAGTTGGCACGGACTGCTGCACTTCGGGGCGGGAGCGGTCGGCTTCGGCTGCCTCGTCGCCGCGTGCCTCGGCCTGGCTCGCCGCTTCGCCGCTGACCGGCGGCGCGGTTGGGCGGTCCTGTCGCGTACCACAGGGGTGTTGTTCCTGGCCGGGTTCGTCGCGATGGCCGCCGGCGGCGGGCGCGTCGCCGCGAACCAGGCGTTCACCGCCGCCATGCTGCTGGCCTGGGCCTGGCTGTCGTCGACGATGTGGCACCACCGCAGCAGCACGACCCACTGAAATCCGTCAAAGAGGAGATCGACATGCGGTACCTGGCACTGCTCAAGGCCCTCCAGCCCGACACCCCGGCCCCGCCGGAGCTGATGGCAGCGATCATGAAGCTCGGCGAGGAGGCCACCAGCGCCGGCGTCCTCCTCGACCAGGGCGGGCTGCTGCCGAGCGCAGCCGGCTGGCGGGTCGACGTCTCCGCCGGGAGGCTGGCGGTCACCGACGGGCCGTTCACCGAGGCCAAGGAGATCATCAGCTATGCGGTCTACGAGGTACGCGACCGGGAGGAGGCGGTGGAGTGGACGTCGCGGTTCATGAAGCTGCACCGGGACATGTGGCCCGGCTGGTCGGGTGAGACCGAGGTGCGCAAGGTGTTCGGGCCGGAGGACTTCCCGCCGGCAGCCTGACTTCGATGGTGGAATCGGTACCGTGACGGGTACCGATTCCACCCCGGACGACGCGAGGCGGGCCACCCACCGGGCGGTCGAGGCGGTCTGGCGGATCGAGTCGGCCCGGCTGATCGCCCGCCTGGCCCGGCTCGTCTCCGACGTCGGGCTGGCCGAGGAGTTGGCCCAGGACGCGCTGGTCGTGGCCCTGGAACGCTGGCCGCAGACCGGGGTGCCGGAGAATCCCGGGCCGTGGCTGCTGGCGACCGCCAAGCATCGGGCCATCGACCGGCTGCGCCGCGAGGAACGGTACGCGCGCAAGCTCGCCCTGCTCACCCGGGACATCCAGATCCGGCAGGAGTACGCGGAGGCCGACCGGGACGCCGAGTTGGACGACCACATCGGTGACGACCTGCTGCGGCTGGTCTTCACCGCCGCCCATCCGGTGCTCTCCGGCGAGGCCAAGGTCGCGTTGACGTTGCGGCTGCTCGGCGGCCTGACCACCCCGGAGATCGCCCGGGCGTTCCTGGTCTCCGAATCCACCGCCGCCCAACGCATCGTCCGGGCGAAACGGACCCTAGCCGCAGCGAACGTGCGGTTCGAGCTACCCACCCGCGCGGAACTGCCGGAGCGGCTCGCGGCGGTGCTGGAGGTCGTCTACCTGATCTTCAACGAGGGGTACGCGGCCACCAGCGGCCCGGACTGGGCGCGTCCGGAGCTGTGCCACGAAGCGCTGCGGCTGGGACGGCTGCTCGCCGGGCTGCTTCCCGCCGAGCCCGAGGTGCACGGCCTGCTGGCCCTGATGGAACTCCAGGCCTCCCGGCTGCGCGCCCGGGTCGACGCCGCCGGTCAGCCGGTGCCCCTGCTCGACCAGGACCGCCGGTCGTGGGACCGGCTGCTGATCCGGCGCGGACTGGACGGGCTGGCCCGCGCCGAGGCGCTGGGCATCGGCAGCTACACCCTGCAGGCCGCGATCGCGGCGTGCCACGCCCGGGCAACCCGCGCCGAGCAGACCGACTGGCCCCGCATCGTGGCCCTGTACGAGGTCCTCGCCCACCTCCAGCCGACCCCGGTGGTGCTGCTCAACCGGGCTGCCGCGGTGGGTCTGGCGGGTGATCCGAAGCGAGGGCTGTCGCTTGTCGACGAGCTGGCGCAGGAACGGTCGTTGCGTGACTACCCGCAGCTGCCCGCGGTGCGCGGCGAACTGTTGGCCCGACTGGGCCACGCCGGGCCGGCCCGCGACGAGTTCCTCCGGGCCGCCGAACTCACCCGCAACGACGGCGAACGCGCGCTGTTCCGACGCCGCGCCGACGCGCTGGCCGGCTGACCGGCGCGCGGCACGCCCGGTGTGCCGGGCACACCGAGGCGCGCACGGCACCGGTCACGCCGGTGTGCCCGCTACGCCGCGCTGTCACCGGAGCGGCGGCGGCGCAGCAGGACGACCACCGCACCGATCGCCAGGGCGGCCAGTACGGCGGCACCGGTCAGCAGCGCGGCCGTACCCGCACCGCCACCGGAGGAGTCGCTCGCGGCGGGGCTGGCGGGCGCGACGGAGGTCTGCTCGGCGGTCGGGCTGGGGCTCTCCGTCGGCTCGGTCGGCTCCGGGCTCGGGCTCGGGCTCGGCTCGGCGGTGGCGGTCGGGTCGGCCACGGTGAACTTGTACGACCCCTGCACCGGGTGCCCGTCGTTGGAGACCACCCGGTACGCCACCGTGTAGACGCCGTTGGGCAGCGGCGAGTCGATGGTCACGGTGGCCTTCGTGCCGTCCACCTCCGGCTCGCTGGTGGCCACCGGCTGCTTGTCGGCGTCGCTGAGCGTGACCGTGGTGAACGCCGGGTTCAGCTTCTGGAGGAAGTCCAGGGTGACCTTGGTCGGTGCCTTGGTCAGCTCGGCGTCCTGAGCCGGCGTTGCCTTGCGCAGCACGTTGTGCGCGTAGGCCGGGGAAACCGGCGCGGCCAGCAGGGCGGTGGCAGCCAGCAGGACGGCGGCCAGGCCCAGGGCGGACAGGTGGCGGAGTCGGGTGCGCATGATGACGATTCTCCTCCTCAGCCGAGCAGCTGCTGGCCGACCCAGCCGCCCTCGGGACAACCGGGCGGGATGGCGAAGACGGCGGAGCCGATCGGGGTGGTCCATTCGTTGAGCAGGTCACGCTCGGCGAGCCGCTGCTGGATGGGCAGGAACTGTCGGGCGATGTCGGCCTGGTACGAGGCGAAGATCAATCCGCTGTCGGCGGTGCCGTCGGCCGCCGGCACCCCGTCGTAGTTGTAGGGACGGCGCAGGATCCGGAACCGGTCGTCGCCGACGTGGGCCCGGGTGAGGTGGGAGAAGTCCGGAATCACCGTCAGCCCGTCGGGGCCGACGGCGGCGAAGTCCGGCTCGTCGTGTTCGTCGGTGCCGGTCAGCGGGGCACCGGTGTCCAACCGCCGGCCGACGCTGAACTCCCGGTCGGTGCGGCCGAGCAGGTCCCAGGTCTCCAGGTTCATGCTGATCCGCCGGAGCACCAGAGTGGTGCCGTCGCGCAGCCAGTCCGGCCCGTCGGGAATCCACACGGCCGTCTCCAGCGGCCCACCCGGCTTCGGATTGGCGGTGCCGTCGAGTTGGCCGAAGAGGTTGCGCTGGGTCCGGCCCGGCTCGGCCCCGGCGGCTCGCCGGAAGCCCTGCTGCACCCACCGCACGGTGGCGAAGGGGCGGCTGTCCTTGACCAGGACCCGCTGGGCGTGGGCGACCGTGATCGGGTCGTCGGCACAGATCTGCACCAGCAGGTCTCCACCGGACCAGCGCGGCTGCAACCGGTCGATCGGGAACGACGGCAGGTCGACCACCGACGGGGGCCGGCGATCGTCGAGGCCGGCCGCGGTGAACAGGCCGGGACCGAAGCCGAACGTGACGGTCAGCCGGGCCGGTAGCAGGCCCAGTTCCGGCTCGGTGTCGGCCAGCGCCGGCCGCCCCTGGGTGAGGCGGGCGGCGTCGTCGGAGAGCAGGCGCATCATCCGGCCGAGCGCGGCGCGGTCGGTGCCGGGACGCAGGGTGAAGGCGACGAACGCCGCGTGCGCCTGCGGTTCGGTGGCGACACCGGACTGGCGTACGCCGTGGAACGGCTCGATAGCCTCACCGACGGTCGCCACCGGCACCTGCGCGGGCGCAGCGGTGGTGTCCTCGCTGCGGGCGGCGGCGACCGCGACGGCACCGACAAGCGTGCCACCGGCGGCCAACGCGCCTCCGGTGAGCAGACCGCGCCGGCTCACCGGCGATTTCGCCGAGGTCATGGTGTCGGGCTGTGGCTGGCCGACGGGGCGTGCGAGGGCTCACCGTGCGGGGCGTGCGAGGGCTCACCGTGACCGGGGGCGTAGCTCTCCTGGGCGCCGGTGAACGGCTTGGCCACGGCGGTGAACGTCTGGGTCCGGCCGTCGGCGAAGGTGAGGGTGAAGCTGACCTCGTCACCGGCCCGTACCGGCTGGGCGAGGTTCATCAGCATCAGGTGGTCGCCGCCGGGTTCCAGCCGGTACTCGCTCCGGGCCTTGACCACCACACCGCCCTCCTTGGCCTGCATGACCATCTGCCCGTCGCGCATGGTCATCTCGTGCACCTCCATCGGCGAGACGGAGGAGGTCGCGCCGGTGATGGTGACGTCGGCGTCGGTGTTGTTGACAAGAGTGACGAACGCCCCGGTCATCCCCGAGTCGGCCGCCTTGACCCACGGATCCTGGACGGTAAGCGCACCGTCCGCCGCAGCCGGGTTGGCGGAGGGGACGGCGGTGGCCGACGGGCTGGGGGCCGCGGTCGAGTCGTCGTCGGAGGAACCGCAGCCGGCGAACAGACCGGCGAGGAGAACCCCGGTCAAGAGTACGGCCGGGCGGGTGAACCGACCCGAGGTGGCGCTGAACATAGGTTTCCTCTCAACGGGCGACGTCGTGAAGTTGGTCGCCCGTGATCACCCACTAGTTCCAGCGACTCCGAAAGTGCGTTTGCCCGACCACCACGGGTGCCGGGGCGGTCCGCAGTCCGGCCTGCATCACGAAGATGGACCGCCGCGCCACGGCGTCACCTCGGGAGTCGAGCTGGTAGCCCTCCAGCCAGATCCACCCGTCGTAGGTAGCCCAGTCCAGCACGCGGATGACCCGGAACATGATCGGCTTGTGGAACTGCACGCTGGCAGATCGGGTTACCTGCACCAGGTTACCGGCTCGGAGCGTGATCACCGCAGGTGCCTGACCTTGCGCTAGGCCAAGACCCGGGCACGCGAGACCGCGACGCGCGGGCACCAGCCGTCCGGGTAGCACCGGTCGCAGCGTTTGACGGTGTGGTCATCGAGAACAACCCAGGCCACCTGGACGAAGTACGGAACCTCGGTCATGGCAGCCACCCGAGAAACCTGCGATGAAGAACGCCAGCGGGAGCCCAGCCCATGTCCTGTGCGGCGGACACCAGGTGCGTCCCCATGTAGAGGGCGAGGGACACCGGAGCGTTTTCGTACTCGATCAGCAGCTCGCGGCGTCGGGTGCGACAGGGCCAGGGCAATTCACATCCTGCGCACGTCCAGAACGGAAGGACAGGCCCATGTGTGGTCATCGAACCCCACCCGGCCAGTGACCCCGGTTGATCGGCACGCGATGCTTGGCCCGGCAGGGTAATTCGCCCCCGCACCGGCAGACCCGCCGCCACTTCTCCCACGACCACACGGGCCGATGTCGTCGGGCCAGCGTGAGAGCTGCGGCGACCACGTACTGGTCGTAGCTGACATGCCTGCCCATCCCGCCTCCTCTCGTAAGCGGCATGGCGGCCAGGCCACTCACGGTCATTTGACCGCCACACCCGGCAACACCGTCCCACGCACAAATGCAATCCGCAATATGCGGATAACAGGTTTGCGGACTGCGTGTCTGCGAAAGGAATTTTGGTTTTCCGCATGGCAGGATGACGACATGCCTCAACGTCAGAGCCCTACGGTCAGGCGCCGGCGCTTGGCGCTGACCCTCCGGCAACTCCGCGAGACGGCGGGGATCACGTCAGCCGACGCAGCAAGGCGCGTCGACCACGATGCGAGCTGGCTCAGCCGGATCGAGACGGCAGAGGTCCGGCCGCACCCAAACGACGTGCGAGCGCTTTTGGCGTTGTACGGCGTGGCTGGAGACCAGGCCGAGGCCGTGATTGCGGTGGCTCGCCAGGCGAAGCAGCGCGGATGGTGGCAGCGGTACAGCGACGTCCTGCCGGACTGGTTCGCAGCGTATGTCGGGATGGAGTCCGAGGCGTCTGTCATCCGCACCTACGAGTGCCAGATGGTTCCCGGCCTGTTGCAAACCGAGGAGTACGCGAGAGCGGCGTTCGAAGGCGCGCCCGTCCCGATGCAAGGTGACGAGGTAGACCGACAGGTAGCGCTGCGGATGGAGCGGCAAGCCATTCTGACCGGGGACGACCCGCCGATGCTGCGTGTGGTCATCGACGAGGGCGCGGCTCGCCGGATGGTCGGCGGTCCCGAGGTGCTGCAACGGCAGCTCGCGCGGCTTATCGAAGAATCGACACGGAGCAACGTCCAGATTCAGTTGCTGCCGTACTCGGCTGGAGTCGGGTTCGATGGCAGCTTCGTGATCCTCGACTTCCCGCCGATGCCCGACCCGTATCCGCACGCAGCCGAAGAGCGCATGGTGTACGTCGACACCCTGACCGGAGCGCTATACCTGGAGCGGCCCGGCGAGGTTGCCGCGTACGCGGCGGCACACGAGCAACTGCAAGCCCTTGCGCTGGCACCCAAGCCCACGCGAGATACGCTGCGTGCGATTGCGGCAGACCTCACCTAGGAGGGCACGGGATGGACCTGACTCGCGTCACCTGGCGCAAGAGCAGCAGGTCCGGATCGAGCGGCAACTGCGTCGAGGTCGCCACACCACCCCAGGCCGTTATGGTCCGCGACAGCAAGGACCGACAGGGGCCGGTGCTGTCCTTCAACGCCGACCGGTGGGCCGGCTTCGTGCAGGGCATCAAGGCGGGCAACTTCGACGCCTGAGCAACGGGCCAGAATGCAGAGCGCCCTCGGCGCGAGCGGACCTCAATCGCACGTTTGCTGTCCATACCGCCGGTCACGCTCCGTGTTGAGGGCCGTCAGGCCACTGGAGACGGCTCGCGAGGTCGGGTGGGGCGGGTAGCCCCCCGGACAGGGCCCGTCAAGATAGCAAGGTGACCGCGCTCGTGGACTGGCTCACCCGCCGACCAACCCTTCGGCTCACGGGTAGCGTGAACGTCGTCAGCACAGCAAAGTCCTGCACCCGGCTGCGTACGACCCTGGCCGCCGTCGGGGTGCTTGCGGTACTGCTCGTGACCGGCTGCGCCGACGATCGAGCCGAACCACCTGGAGCCGACGACGGGACCGGCGGCGAGTTGACCGTGTTCGCCGCTGCTTCGCTGACCGAGTCGTTCACCCGGATCGGTCAGGACTTCCAGGCCGCCCACGGGGTGCGGGTGACGTTCAGCTTCGCCGGTAGTTCCACGCTGGCCGCCCAGATCAACCAGGGTGCTCCCGCCGACGTCTTCGCCGCCGCCGCGCCGGCCCCCATGGCCACCGTCGTCGACGCCGGCAACGCCGCCGACGAGCCGGTCACCTTCGTACGCAATCAGCTTGTCATCGCCGTACCCAAGGGCAACCCGGACGGGGTGACCAGCCTGCGCGATCTCACCGGGCCGGACCGGAAGGTGGCGCTCTGCGCCGAGCAGGTGCCCTGCGGGGCGGCGGCGCGCGCCGCGCTGGACGCGGCCGGGGTCGCCCTCACCCCGGTCACCCTGGAGCAGGACGTGAGGGCCGCGCTGGCCAAGGTACGGCTGGGCGAGGTCGACGCCGCTCTGGTCTACCGCACCGACGTCCGGGCCGCTGCCGCCGACATCGACGGCGTGGAGTTCCCCGAGTCCGCCGAGGCGATCAACGACTATCCGATCGTGGTGCTTACCGACGCCACCAACCCGGCCGCTGCCCGTGCCTTCGTCGAGTACGTCCGCTCCGATCCCGGTCGCGCGGTGCTCACCTCCGCCGGGTTCCAGGTGCCGTAGCCGGTGCGTCGAGTCGACAGCGGGACGGTGCCGGCCCGGCGCATCGGTCGCGCCCGCCGGGTTCCGGTCGCACTGCTGCTGCCCGCCGCGATCGGTCTGCTGTTCCTGCTGCTGCCGCTGGTCGGGCTGCTCGCCCGTACGCCCTGGGCCACGCTGCCGCAGCGGCTCACCGAGCCGGGCGTACTCACCGCGTTGCGGCTGTCGGTGCAGACCGCGACCCTCGCCACCCTGCTCTGCCTGGTCCTCGGCGTGCCCCTGGCCTGGCTGCTGGCCCGGGTGCCGTTCCCTGGCCGCCGGTTGGTGCGCGCCCTGGTCACCGTCCCGCTGGTGCTGCCACCCGTGGTCGGCGGCGTGGCGCTGCTGCTGGTCTTCGGCCGCCGTGGACTCGTCGGCTCCTGGCTGGACGAGACGTTCGGGATCACCGTGCCGTTCAGCACCACCGCGGTCGTGCTGGCCCAGACATTCGTCGCCATGCCGTTCCTGATCATCGCGGTGGAGGGTGCGCTGCGCGGTGCCGACACCCGGTACGAGGAGGCCGCCGCCACCCTCGGTGCCGGGCGCTGGGTCACCTTCACCCACGTCACGCTGCCGATGGTCGCGCCGGGGGTGGCCGCCGGGGCGGTGCTGGGCTGGGCCCGCGCGCTCGGTGAGTTCGGCGCGACCATCACCTTCGCCGGCAACTATCCCGGCCGTACCCAGACCATGCCGGTGGCCGTCTACCTCGCCCTGGAGACAGACCTGGAGGCCGCCATCGTGCTCAGCCTCGTCCTGCTCACCGTCTCCGTGGTGATCCTGGCCAGCCTGCGGGACCGCTGGGTGAGCGCACCATGACCCGGCTGCTCGACGCGCATCTGGTGGTCGACCGGGGTGGCTTCCGGCTCGACCTGCCGCTGACCGTCGCACCCGGCGAGGTCGTGGCCCTGCTCGGGCCCAACGGCGCCGGCAAGACCACCGCCCTGCGGGCCCTCGCAGGTCTGCACCCGCTCTGCGCCGGGCACCTCACCCTCGCCGGCCGCGACCTGGACCGCCCCGGGCACCGGACGTGGGTCCCCACCGAGCGGCGACCGATCGGCGTGGTCTTCCAGGACTACCTGCTCTTTCCCCACCTCAGCGCGCTGGACAACGTCGCCTTCGGGCCGCGCCGGCACGGCCTGGACCGGCGGCAGGCCCGGCAGCGGGCGGCCGGTTGGCTGGCCCGGATGGGTCTGACCGAGCAGGCTCGACGCAAACCCCGCGAACTCTCCGGTGGTCAGGCCCAACGGGTCGCGTTGGCCCGTGCTCTGGCCGTCGAGCCGGCGCTGCTGCTGCTCGACGAGCCGTTGGCCGCCCTCGACGCCCGCACCCGACTCGACACCCGAGCCCAGCTGCACAAGCACCTCGCCGCCCATCCGGGAGCCACCCTGCTGGTCACCCATGATCCGCTGGACGCCCTGGTGCTCGCCGACCGGCTGGTGATCATCGAGGACGGTCGGGTGGTCCAGGAAGGCAACGCGACCACAATCACCGCCGAACCCCGTACCGACTACGTGGCCCGCCTGGTGGGGCTGAACCTCTACCGGGGACATGCCACCGGCCACCAGGTCCGGCTCGCCGACGGGCATGTGCTGACCATCGGCGAGCGGCACGAGGGGGAGGTCTTCGTGGCCTTCGCGCCGGCGGCCGTGGCGCTGCACCCCCGTCAGCCGGACGGCAGCCCTCGCAACACCTGGCCGGCGACCATCACCGGCATCCAACGGCACGGCGACAACCTGCGGATCCAACTCACCGGCCCGATCGAGGTCGCCGCCGACGTCACCCCGGCCGCCGCCGCCCACCTCGAACTGGTCCCGGGCCAACCGGTCTGGGTCGCCGTCAAGGCCACCGAGACCCGCGCCTACCCCGCCGCGACCGCAACGGGAGCTACCGTCGACTGATGTCCACCGGGCAGCAGGTACGGGTCTGGTCGCCGCCGGTCAGCGGGCTAACCGAGGTGCTGCACGCCCGGTTCACCGAGCACGCGTACCCCATGCACACCCACGGCAGCTGGACGTTGCTTGTGGTCGACGACGGGATCGTCCGCTATGACCTCGACCGTCACGAGCACGGCGCGTTCCGGCAGGTGGTCACCCTGCTGCCGCCGGGGGTCGCGCACAACGGCAGCCCGGCCACCCCGGGCGGATTCCGCAAACGGGTCCTCTACCTCGACCCCGAGCAGCTCGGCGACCGGCTGATGGGCCGCGCCGTGGACCAGCCCTCGTTCGACGACACGGCGCTGCGGCGACGGATCGACCTGCTGCATGCGCTGGTGGCGGCACCCGGTGACGAGTTCGCCGCCGAGGTGCAACTCGCCGTCGTCCGCGACCGGCTCCGGGCCCACCTCACCCGACGTACGCCGCAGGTGCCGGCGGTGCGTGACACCCGGATCGCGCGTCGCCTACGCGAACTGCTCGACGAACACGTCGTCACCGGGCTGAGCCTGCGGAACGCCGCCGAAGCCCTGCACGTCCACCCCACCTATCTGGTGCGCGCCTTCTCCACCGCGTACGGACTCGGGCCGCACCAGTACGTGATCTCACGTCGGGTGGACCTGGCTCGACAGTTGCTCCGGGATGGGCGGCCCGCCGTGGAGGTCGCGGTCGCGGCCGGCTTCTACGACCAGGCACACCTGAGTCGACACTTCAAACGGATCCTCGGCTTCACGCCCGGCCGGTACCGCTTCCCTGCTACGGGTGCATCCGGGCACCCTTGATGACCTTGTCCACCCCGTTGCGAGGGCCGTACACCGCCAGGCCGGTCAGGTCCAGGTCGGCGCGGCCGACCGCGCGTACCGCCGCCCGGTTGTCCCGGTCGTTCCCGGTGCCGAACAGGTCCGAGGTGAAGACCGCCAGCGGCAGGTTCCGCCCGACGGCGCGCTGGTGGGCGGCGGTCAGCACCTCCTTCGACCCGGCGAAGACCAGCACCGGCTGCCGGAACATCGGCAGGTAGGGCGTGTCGTCGGCGTCGGCGTACGGCTCGCCGATCACCTCGGGCGCTGCCCGAGAGATGCCGCTGACCAGGAACGCCGTCATGTTCAGCCGCTGCCAGACCGGCAGGTCGTCGCGGAGCAGCACCGCGATCTTGGTGTCGAAGCGTACGGGCTCGGTGCCGGTTTCCATGGCGTCGAGTGTGGTCGCCGTATTCCGGCCGGGTCTTGTACGAATCTTCCCTCTGCGGGGTCACCACCGGGCTCCGCGATGCGGCGTCACCACCGGGCTCCGCGACGCGGCGTCAGTCCGGTGGGCGTAGCCGGACCCGGCGCAGCAACTGGGCGTTGAGCGCCACCACGATCGTCGAGGCAGACATCAACACCGCCGCGACCGCCGGGCTCAGCGCCACCCCGGCCCAGGCCAGGACACCGGCGGCCAGCGGCAGCGCGACCACGTTGTAGCCCGCCGCCCAGGCCAGATTCTGGACCATTTTCCGGTACGCGGCCTTAGACAATCGGATCACTCCGGTCACCCCGCGCGGGTCGGAGGAGGCGAGCACCACCCCGGCGGACTCGATCGCCACGTCGGTGCCGGCCCCGATCGCAATGCCGACGTTCGCGCGGGCCAGCGCCGGGGCGTCGTTGACCCCGTCGCCCACCATCGCCACCCGCAGACCCCGGCGTTGCAGGTCGACCACCGCGTCGTCCTTCTCCGCCGGCAGCACCTCCGCGAACACCTCGTCCGCACCGGCCCGGAACCCCAGGTCGGCGGCGACGGCCTCGGCAACCGGACGGGCGTCTCCGGTGATCATGACGACCTTCCGGATTCCCTGCCGGCGTAGGTCGGCGATGGCCTGCCGCGCCTCCGGCCGTACCTCGTCCTCCAACGCGAGCGCACCGAGCACCTCCGCCCGGCCGTCGGATGCCCGGCCGTCCGATCCCCGGCCCTCGGATGTCTGGCTGGCGGACAGGCGCAGCAGGTGCAGCACGGCCGCACCCCGGCGGGACCACTCCTCCTGCCGTCGGGCCAGTGCATCGGGGACGGTGACGCCGAACTCCCGCAGCAGCGCCGGTCCGCCCACGGCGTAGCTCACCCCGTCGACCTCGGCGCGTACGCCCCGACCGGTCAGCGCCTGGAAGCCCGTCGCCGTCCGTCGGAGCCCCTGCGCCTCGGCGGCGGCCACGATCGCCCGGGCCAGCGGATGCTCGCTGTCGGCCTCCACCGCCGCCGCGATCGCCAGCACCTCCCGCTGCCCGGCCGTCTCCTGCCCGTTGCTGTGCTGGGCTAGGGGGTCGGCGGTGGCGGCGATGCCGGTTACGGTGTGTGCGCCTCGGGTCAGCGTTCCGGTCTTGTCGAACAGCACCGTGTCGACGGTGCGCATCCGCTCCAGCGCCAGCCGGTCCTTGACCAGGATTCCGCCCTTGGCGGCGACCGCTGTGGACAGGGCGATCACCAGGGGGATGGCCAGGCCGAGCGCGTGCGGGCAGGCGATGACCAGCACGGTGACCGTACGGACCACCGCCTCGCCCAGGTTGCCGAGCACGGTCCACACCAGCAGGGTGACCAGGGCGGTGGCGGTGGCGATGTAGAACAACCAGGCGGCGAAGCGGTCGGCCAGCACCTGTGCCCGGCCACTGGACTGCTGCGCCTGCGCCACCAGCCGCTGAATGCCGGCGAGTGCGGTGTCGTCGCCGACCGCGTCGACGCGTACCCGAAGGGATGCGTCGGTGGCGACGGTGCCGGCCACCACCCGATCACCTGTCGCCCGCGCCACCGGTCGGGACTCGCCGGTGATCATCGACTCGTCCACCTCGGCCTGGCCGTCGACGACCTGACCGTCCGCCGGTACCCGTGCACCGGGCCGTACCAGCACGGTGTCGCCCACGCGCAGGTCTGCCACCGGCACCCGCTCGGTCCGACCGTTGTGGGCCAGCCGTTCCGCGTCGTCGGGCAGCAACGCGGCCAGCGCCGACAGGGCACCCTGGGCCTGGCCGATCGCCTTCATCTCCTGCCAGTGCCCGAGCAGCATGATGGTGACCAGCGCCGCCAGTTCCCACCAGAAGTCCAGGTCGAACGCGCCGAGCGCGGTGGCCAGCGACGCCAGGTACGCGACGGAGATCGCCATCGCGATCAGCAGCATCATGCCGGGGGCCCGGTCGCGGATCTCCCGCACCGCCCCCTGGAGGAAGGGCCAGCCGCCGTACGCGAAAACCACAGTGCCCAGCACCGGCCCCACCAGGTCGATCCCGGGGAAGTCCAGTTCGTAGCCGAACCAGTCCATCACCATGTGGCTGGTGACCACGATCGGCACGGTCAGCGCCAGACTCAGCCAGAACGTACGCCGAAACGCCTCCGGATCATGCCCCCCATGCTTGTCATGCCCGCCGTGCTGCCCCCCATGCCCCCCATGCCCGCTGTCCCGCGCCATCCCATCCCTCCCTCCCTCCCCGCTCACGATATACCCCCGAGGGGTATATAAGCCCTAGATCTTGGTACGAAATCGCCCTTACGGGGGCGCGTTCGTACCAAGATCTAAGCCGGGATCGGGGATCGGCCTACTGGAAGTGGAAGCGTTTGTTGGTGGCCAGGGACGCCAGTTGCGGGACGGAGAAGGGCATACGGCTCTGGAGGGTGCCGTCGCGGTCGGTGGACTGCGCGACGAAGACCACCACGCCGTCCGGGTGCCGGTAGGCGGCCCACTGGTCGAACCGGTCGTCGTCGCCGGGGCTGACCACCACGCCCACCTGCGCCGCTGCCACGGTGACCAGTTCGCAGGTGCCCTGCATGCCCCAGAACTGGCGGGCCAGCGCGCACGGCTCGGTCGGCAGTTGATTGCCTGCGGTGTGGACCTCGACCATCAGGCGGCCCGTCCACTCACCCTTGGCGAGGGTGACCGAGGACGAGTAGCTCCACACGTCGAGTCCGTCGACCGTCTGCTCGTACTGCGCCTGGTGTGACGGGGCCTCCGGGGACTCCGGCACGGTGTAGCTGGCCGGCACGACGGCGCGGAGCTGGTCGAGAAGCTCGGCGCCCCGGTCGTACCTGGTGCCGGCACGCGCGGTGCGGTCCTCCTGCGGGAGACCGTCCGGCCCGGTCGGCCATGGGGAGGCGGTGTCGTCCTCGGACGAGGGCGCCCCGATCATCGCGGGGCTCCAGCCGCCGGCACCCGGGACGGCGAAGGTGCCGAAGAATGCCACGGCCACGACAGCCGCCGCCGATCCGACGCAGGCCCGGACGGTACGACGCCGGGTGCGGGCCCGGCGGGCGCTGCCCAGCATGGTCTTCGTGTCCAGCGGCGGTGGCGAGGAGACGCTCGCCATCTCGTCGCGCAATGCCTCGCGCAACTGCTGTCCGTCCATCGTTACCCTCTCTCGGTGCCGCTGTACGTGGGTGACAGGAGGCCGCGCAGCGTGTCCAGGCCGCGGGCGGCCTGACTCTTCACCGTCCCCGGTGAGCAGCGCAGCAGGTGAGCGACCTCGTCGACGGGCAGGTCCTCCCAGTAGCGCAGGACCAGCACGGCCCGTTGGCGGGGCGGTACGGCGGCCAGGGCCTGGAGCATCACCAGCCGGTTCTCCGGTGCGTCGGTGGGTGCCGGCTGCTCAGGGTCGGCATCGTCCAACTGCTCCCGCCGCCACCAGCCGCGCCGTCGCTCGTCGAGGAAGGTGCGGACGATGATCTGGCGCAGGTAGGCGTCGAGCACCTCGTGCCGGGAGACCCGGTGCCAGGCCAGGTACAGCTTGGTGAAGGCGGTCTGGACCAGGTCCTCCGCCCGGTGCCAGTCACCGCAGAGCAGGTACGCCGTGCCGCGCATCGCGCTGGACCTCGCCGCGAAGTACTCCGCGAACGCCGTGTCGCGATCGCCCATCCAGGCCTCCGATCCCCGATTCGAGTTAGTCACGCCAGGTGTGGCTCGCGGGGTTGCATCACATGGTGAGCCGAGCCGGGTCGACGACGACGCACTCCGGGTGTTGCACCCTGGTCGGGTGGGTGACGTGGCAGAACTTGTGGAGCGGATCTGGCGGACGGACGCGGCCGGCATGCTCGGGGTGCTCAGCCGTCGGCTCGGCGATTTCGACCTGGCCGAGGAGGCGTTGTCCGACGCGCTGGCCGAGGCGCTCGCCCGCTGGCCGGGTGAGGGGGTGCCGGAGCGCCCCGCCGGTTGGCTGGTCACCACGGGTTGGCGAAGGGCGCTGGACCGGCTGCGCCGCGACGCGGTCGGCCGCGAGAAGCTGGCCCGACTGGCCACCGAGCCGCCGCCGGAACCGGGCGTGGACGACCGGCTCGCCAGCCGCACGAGTATCCCGACCGGCTGCCGGCCGTACTCTCGGTGATCTACCTCGTCTTCAACGAGGGGTACCTGTCCAGCAGCCGGTCCGCCCAGCGGCGCGAGCTGGCCCGCGAGGGGGTCGAGTTGGCGCGCCAACTGGCCGAGTTGCTGCCCGGCGAGCCGGAGGCGGCCGGTCTGGCGGCGTTGTTGGAGTTGCACCAGGCCCGCGCTGCCGCGCGGTTCGACTCGTGGGGACGCATCGTGCTGCTCGACAAGCAGGACCGACGGCGGTGGGACAGGCCGGCGATCGAACGGGCGGCGTTGCGGCTACGCGCGGCGGTGCGCCTGAGCCGGACCGGGCCGTACCAGTTGCAGGCCGGCATCGCCGCACTCCAGCCGGACGATGCCGCCGATGACCTCCTTGAGTTCCAGGTACGGCCCGTCGGTGACGACCTTGCCGGTCGGCTGCCACCGGATTTCTGCCGAGGCAGGTTGGCGGAGCGGTCCTACCGGGGTGGCGTGGGCGGGCTGACCGACTCGCCGTCCACCAGGATCGTCACGCGCTCCGGGTAGAACGCGGTAAACCCGGCGATGTTGGCGACGCTGGGCAGCGGGTCGGGGTAGTACCAGGCGATGTTCCGCCCGGCGGCTCCGGGCACCTGACTCAGCGACCAGTACGAGGCGACCCCCTTGTACGGGCAGCGGGTGTGGTGCTCGGACGGCAGCAGCAACCCCTGGACCAAGTCGTCGGCGGGAATGTAGTAGCGGGTGGGCAGCCCGGTCTCGAAGAGCAGCACCGGGCGTCGGGTGTCGGCGAGCACGACTCCCTCGTGGGTCACCACCACATGCCGGGTGCTGGGCAGCGAGTCGACACGGGAGAACGGGTCACGTGGGTGTACGAATACTTCCTCGTCTTCCTCGTACCATCGCTCGATGCCCTGGCCGAACCACTCCCGCCAGGCGAGGCACACGGTCTGCGCGAAGACGTCGCCGGGGTAGGTCCAGGCGGCGTTGGGCAGGGTGACTCCGTCGACGGTCAGGTCGTGGAAGCTGCTGCCGGCCCGGCTGCCGGGCTCCGGTGGCTGTTCGGCGGGCCGCAGGGTCCCGCCGATCAGGTCGGCCAGCGGGAAGGCGTAGAACGGCACGGGCATCCCGGGTTCCCAGACCAGCAGCGGTCGCCGACTGTCCACGACGACGGTGGCACCGATGCGGCCGCGGACCCACCGTTCGCTGTGGTGGTAGGTGAGCCGATCCTCCGGCGGGGCGAAACGTGGTGCGGGTGCAAGCATGGGCAATCCCCTCGGCAACACGTGTCTGTCGCATGTGTTGCACAGTCAATGCTTGTATTTCAAAGTATCTACTGCTCTCTTGGAATCCTACATACGTGTGCTGTGCGATGGCACCGGACGAGGGAGCGACCCGCTATGGGCAATGAGCCGAAGCAGCGGCCTCGGATGACCGCTGAGATCGAAGGTGACTTCGCTGTCTTCATCACGGGCATGCGGATCAACCGGTACTGGAAGATCCACAAGTGGTACCCGAACTTCCGCGACATGCGCAAGATCCTGATGGCGCTGTTCAGCGACCCGGAGAACGGCGCACTCTGCGCCCACCACGCCTGGACTCCCCGGGGGCCGATCCTGATCGGCTACTTCCGTAGCGTCGAGCAGTTGGAGCGGTTCGCCAACGACCCGCAGCAGCCGCACGCGGAGGTCTGGGCGCGCTACTTCAAGCGGATGAAGAACAACGGCGACGTCGGGGTCTGGCACGAGACCTTCGTGGTCCGGTCCGGCGAGTACGAGGCCGTCTACGACTACATGCCGTCGCCCACCGGCCTGGCGATGGGTACGTCCCACGTACCGGTCGAGCGCCGTGGCGATCTCGCTGTGGACCGTCGCGCCACGGGCGCCCGACTGGCGAAGGAGCGGACGGCCGCGCCGGCGGCCGGGGACGGGAAGGCCGTCGTCGGTCGTACGGCCTCGGAGTGAGGCCGTACGACCGACGACGGCGTTCTGGTTCGGCCCTCGTTGAGGGTCGCCACCGGGCCACCTGACACCCGTCGGGTCCGCCGGCTGGCGGCGGACCCGACTCGGGCATCCGACGAGCGTGGCTCAGCCCTGATGCTCGACGCGGCGGGGGAGCAGGAAGCTGGCGGCGATGGCCAGCGCGAACACGACGATCTGGTAGACGAGTGCCCGTACGGTGGTCTGCTGGTAGGCGGTGCGGTTCGCGATGAACTGCAACTCGTCGTGCCGGTCCGCGACGTCCGCGCCGGACTGCGACGCCACTGCGCGGCAGGCAGCCACGTCGGCTTCCGGGTTGGCGGCCTTGATCCGCTCGTCGAAGCAGGCGCGGGCGCTGTCGGCCGCGGCGTCGACGGCCGCCACCGGTACGCCACGGGCGGTCAGTTCCTCCCGGACCGTGTTCCGGAGGTCGTCGCCGACAGCGGGGGACTGCACGGCCAGGGCGATGAAGAAGACCATGCTGCTCAGCGCGATGCCGATGGCGGCGCCCATCTGCTGCACGGTGTTGAACACCCCGGAGGCGGCACCCGCGCTGTCCAGTGGCACGTCGTTGAGCGTGTAGGTGAGCAACGGCGCGAAGGTCATGCCCATGCCCGCGCCACCGAGGATCAGCCCGGGGGCGAGCGCCCAGGGGGTGATCGTGTCGAACTGGTTGATCACGGTGATCAGGATGGCCATCGCCGCGATCAGCATGACCAACCCGAGTTGCAGGCCGAGCCGCCCGAGCTTCGGCGTGATGTGTCGAGCGGAGATGGCGGTGAACAGCGGAACCGCGAAGCCCCACAGGACGCCGATCAGGCCGGCCTTGATCACCGAGAAGCCCTGCCCGAACTGCAGGTAGAGGGTGTTGACCAGGAAGAACGGCATGACACCGCTCATGAACAGCAGGGAGACGGCGAGACCACCCCGGAAGGAGCGGTGGGAGAACAGCGATATCGGGATCAGCGGCGACTCCGTCTGGCGGCGCTGTACCGCGACGAGTGCGGCGAAGGCCAGCAACGAGGCGACGAGGCTGACGAGGGTCCACGCCGGCCAACCCTGCTCCGGTCCCTGGATGAGCGGGAACACCAGCAGCAGCATGCCGAGACCCACCAGGATGGCGCCCTTGACGTCCAGTCGTTGGGCCGACTCGCCCTTCGACTCGGGAACCAGCTTCGCGGTGATGAAGAGACACACCGCAGCGATGGGCAGGTTCACCAGGAAGATCGTGCGCCAGGTGAGGCCGGCGATGTCGACGGCGGTGAGCAGGGCGCCCACGATGGGACCGGCCACCGTACCGACGGCGAAGACGACGCTCAGCGCGGAGAAGGCGCGGCCCCGCTCCTGAGGCGGGTACATGACCTGGAGGATCGACAGCACCTGCGGGACCATGAGCGCGCCCATGCCGCCCTGCACGAAGCGGGCCACGATCAGCTGTTCCGGGTTCGCTGCGATCCCGGCGACGAGCGAGGCGGCGGCGAAGCCGACCATGCCGATGATGAAGATCTTCTTGCGGCCGTAGATGTCGCCGAGCCGGCCACCGGTCACCAGCATGGTGGCGAAGGCGAGGGTGTACCCACCCACCATCCACTGCATGTCCGAGCTGGTGGCGCCGATCTCCTCCTGGATGGTCGGCAGCGCGACATTGACGATCACGATGTCGAGCAGGTCGAGCAGCAGGCCGACCAGAACGGCGACGAGGGCGATGGTGCGCGCCCGGCCGGCGATCGGCGCCGGCTTGGCGGGCGGCTCTGCAGGCGTCTCCGCGGGGCTGGGGGACGGTCGCGTCCTCGATGGTGTCATTCGCGTACCTTCCATGATCGTTTTTACGCGTCTCTGCCGGCTGGGAAGGCGGTACGACCAGCGCGGACACCGCTGCTGCCTCGTATGCTGCAAGACAGGCTATCTACGGTGTGTGAGAGTGTCTATCAAAGATGCCTCTGGTTTCCTACGAGGCTTTGATGGGATTCTGAAAAGACGCGTACGACCGGTTACCCGCCCCGACGTGAGGAGCGCGCGATGGGAATGACCCAGCCACCCACGCACCTGTTGCCCGAGCCTGCGCTGTGGATCGGCGAGGAGCGGGTGGTGGAGTCTTCCGGCGGGCGGACGGAGCACGTCTACGCCGCGACCGGGCAGCCGACGACACAGGTCGTGCTCGCCGGAGCGGCCGAGATCGACCGGGCCGTGACGCTGGCGCGGGAGAGTCTGCCCCGGTGGCGGGACAGCTCGGTCGAAATTCGGCGCGACGCGTTGCTGCGGCTGGCCGACCTGTTGCTGGTGCATGCCGAGTCGCTCGCCGCGTTGCAGAGCCTGGAGATCGGCCTGCCGATCCAGCTCGCGCGGCGGCTGCCGGCGTTGGCGGCCGACCACCTGCGGTACTACGCCGGGTGGTGCGACAAGATCGGCGGCGAGGTGCTGCCCACCTGGCCGGGGCGCAGCCTGGACTACACCCTCGACGAGCCGTACGGCGTGGTGGCCGGGATCATCCCGTGGAACGGGTCGCTGATGTCGATGGCGCAACTGCTCGGTCCGGCGCTCGCGGCCGGCAACGCCGTCGTGGTCAAGCCGTCGGAGCTGGCACCCTTCGTCGGCCCGCGCTTCGCCGAGCTGACGGTGGAGGCGGGGGTGCCGCAGGGTGTGGTGGTGGTCGTGCCCGGTGGGCCGTCCGCCGGGGCGGCCCTGGCAGGGCACCCTGGCGTCGACAAGGTCCACTTCACCGGCAGCGGGGCGACCGGCCGGCAGGTGCTCGCCGAGGCGGCCCGGAACCTGACACCTGTGGCGTTGGAACTGGGTGGCAAGTCCCCGCACCTCATCTTCGACGACGCCGACCTGCGGTCGGCGGCCCGGTTCGCGATGAGCGGAGTGGTGGCCCTGTCGGGGCAGGGCTGCGCGAACGGCACCCGCCTGCTGGTCCACTCCGCGGTCCGGGACCAGGTGCTCCAGACGTTGACCGCACGACTGCGCCGGGTGCGGGTGGGTGACCCGGCCGACGAGACCACCGTGATGGGTCCCGTGGTCTCCGGGCAGGCGTGCGACCGGATCATCGGGGTGATCGACCGGGCCCGCGCAGCCGGTGCGCAGCTGCTGGTGGGCGGCGGGCGTTGCGGCGGCGACCTCGCCGACGGCTTCTTCGTGGAACCCACCGTCTTCGTCGACGCCGACCGCGACACCGAACTCGTGCAGGAGGAGATCTTCGGCCCGGTGCTCGCGGTGTCGAGCTTCGACACCGAGGAGGAGGCTGTGGAGTTGGCAAACGCCACCCGCTACGGCCTGGGGGCGTACGTGCACACCAACGACCTGCGCCGGGCTCACCGGGTCAGCCGGGCGGTGGCTGCCGGCAGCGTGTGGGTCAACGGCGCACCGGGTCTGATGCCGTCGGCACCGTTCGGCGGGGTGAAGCAGAGTGGTTCCGCGCGGATCGGCGGTCTCGCCGGTCTGCGCGAGTTCCTCCGGCCGAAGAACGTGTGGATACCGGTCTGAGCGCCCACCGACCTCAGGTGATCTTGCTAACACCAGGAGGCTTCGAGATGCTCTTCTCGCGTTTGTTTAATACGCGAAGTGGTCTTTCGGCAACCATGGGCATCGATGTTGTACCGGAGGGTGGCTTTCCGTTATGCTGGCGTTACTCAGGGTGTCGAGGGTCTGCTGGATGCGTCCGGAAGGGCCAACCAAATCTACGCAACGTATGAGATTGTGTCCTAGCGTCTCGCGGGCACCGGCTGTCGGTAGGAAGAAGGGCAGAGACAATGGCTCAATACATCGTCACGATCACACCGGTGCTCGGTGAGAAAGACGCGGGAGAAGACTCCTCGCGCACCACCATGCGCGTGTTCGCCGAGGACGGCCAGGTCTACATCAAGGAGTTGACCGTCCGCGTCGCGGATGACGTCAAGCTCGGTGCCGCCGACCTGCTCCAGGTCGACCTGGACCTGCTCATGCAGGCATTCGCGGCGAAGCGTCCCGCGGTCGCCGCCGCAACCGCCGAAGGCTCGGACGCGGTCCGGCCCTACCGCGCCGTGACGCCGAGCCGGGTGGCGAAGTCAGACCGCGCCTATCGGCGTATGCCGGACCCGAGCGAGCTCAAGGACATCTACCTCAAGAACCGCACCGTCACCGGTGTCGCCAAACACTACGGCGTGCCCACCCACACCGCTCAGGGGTGGATCACCCGCCTGCGACGCAAGGGTGTCATCCCCAGCGTGAAGTGACATCGGGGCCCGCCGGTCACAGTGGGCCGCCGTCACCGCCCTCGCCGACCAGGTGCGCACCGAAGGCCGTGTACGAGTTGCGACTGGCCACGAAGTGCTGACGCGCGGTGTTGGCGTCGCGGAGCCGCCGGGACAGGGGAGACGAGTCGTACACCGCCGTCCCGCCGGCCAGTTCGAAGGCCGCGTCGGTCGCCCGGACCGCCAGCGCGGTCGCCTGCGCGGACGCGGCGCGGACCTGCGCTCGCCGCAACGCCGCATCCGGACCCGAGTACCCGCCCCACTCGTCGCCGGCCTGGTCGTAGAGCAGCGCCCGACCTGCCTGCACCACCATCCGAGCCTCGCCCAGCCGCTCCTGGAAGGCGGTCGAGGAGGCCAGCCGGGTCGCGCTCAGCGCCGGCCGCTTGCCGCCCGCCGCGAGCTCGACGACGTCCCGCAGGGCCGCCTCGGCGATGCCCAGCGCCGCCGCCGCGATGATGAGGCTGGACTGCGCGATGCTCATCGCCGCCCGGGCCGCCTCCGCTGACCCGGGCACCAGCTCCACGGCCCGCTCGGCGGGGCAGTAGCGGCCGGAGACGGCCAGGTCGTGGCTGCCCGTGCCACGCAGGCCCAGGGTGTGCCAGGTGTCGACAACTGTGACGTCGGCAGCGGGCAGCAGCATGATCCGGGTGGCGGGCCGGCCCTCGTCCATGGCGACCGTGCGGCCGCGTACCAGGACGCAGTTGAGGTAGACCCAGGCGGCGCGTTCGCAGCCGGTGACGAACGGCCACTGGCCGGAGATCCGCCATCCCCCGTCCACCTCGGTGGCCCGCCCCTTGGGCGCCACCGCGCCGGCGGCGTAGACGTCCGGGCTGTCGGCGAAGATCTCCGCGACGGTCTTCTTCGGCGCGCAGCCGATGATGAGCTGGGAGAGCGCGACCTGGCCCACCAGCCAGGCCACCGAGGCGTCCGCCGTGCCCAACGTCTCGACGACCCGCAGCGTGTCCGGCACGTTCAGGCCGGTGCCGCCGTACGCCTCGGGGGCGAGCATGCGCAGGCAGCCTGCCGCTCGCAACCCGTCGAGCAGATGGTCCGGGAGGCCCCGGCCCCGCTCGACCTCGTCAGCGTGTGCGGCGATCTCCGGAAGGAGATCACGGACCAGTTGCAGAGTCGTCATGCCGATCCTCGCCCTCCGGTCTGGCGTGCCGGTCCGAGTGCCGGGCCGCGCCTGCTGCAACACCGCAGGCGGCTCGGAAACGACCGATGACCATTCTACTGTCTACATGTATCGTGCAACAGGCAAGGGAGTGTTGTGTGTAAACACTTCATAAGCACAGTTGGGCTGCCCCGGGGAGGTGTCTCATGACGGCGTCTGAGGCGCAGACACACGTGTTTGCGATGAGGATGTGGAAGTCTCTTCTCGCCACGCAGGAGCTGCTGTCGGCGTACCTGGGGGTCAAGCTCGGGTTGTACGAGGCGCTGGCTGCCGCACCGGGACCGATGCGCCCGGACGAGCTTGCCCAGGCCGCCGGCGTCGCCCCCCGGTACGCGCGGGAATGGCTGGAACACCAGGCCGTCTGTGGCGTCGTCGAGACCGATGACGTACGCCTGCCGGCCGAACGCCGCGCGTACCGGCTTCCCGCCGGGCACGCCGCCGTCCTGACGGTGTCGGACGACCCGATGTCGCTGGCCTCCCTCGCCGTACTCCCGCTCGGTGGCATCGCCGCGGCCCTGCCGGAGCTGGTGGCGGCCTACCGCAGCGGTGCGGGCGTGCCCGACGACGTGTTCGGCGTGGACTGGCGGGACGGGCACTCGGGCGCCAACCGGGCCCTGTTCGCCCACCAGCTCGCCGGCTGGATCGCCCAGCAGTTGCCCGACGTGCACGCCCGCCTCGACGCTCCCGGGCGGCGCATCGCCGACGTCGCCTGCGGGACCGGCTGGTCGAGCATCGCGTTGGCGCGGGCGTACCCGCAGGCCGAAGTGACCGGACTGGACCTCGACGGGGCGGCCCTTCAGCAGGCCGAGCGCAACGCCGCCGAGGCGGGCGTCGCCGACCGGGTCCGCTTCGCCTGCCGCGACGCGGCCGACCCACAGCTGGCGGGTGAGTACGACCTGGTGTGCCTCTTCGACGCGCTGCACGAGGTGTCCCAACCGGTCGCCGTGCTCCAGGCGTGCCGGCAGTTGCGTGCCGCCGACGGCGCAGTGCTGCTGATGGACGCGAAGGTCGCGCCGGCCTTCACCGCACCGGGCGACGACGTCGAGCGGTTCCAGTACGGCACGAGCGTGCTGCACTGCCTGCCGGCGAGTCTCACCGGGACGGATTCGACGGGCACCGGCACCGTGTTGCGCCCCGGAAAGGTGCGCGAGCTGGCGTTGCAGGCTGGCTTCTCGGGAATGACGATCCTGGCCGTCAACGACCGCTTCCACCGGCTCTACCGGCTGACCGGCTGACCGGCCTGCGTGGGTCGGTGCGGGGCGGTGCGGGGGCACGAAAACGGGTCCGGGTAACCCCCGGACCCGGATCCGTACTCAGGCGCCGTCACGCTCCTCGAGCCGCTTGACCACCAGGTCCTGCACGGCGCCGACCGTGGTGATCTTGCGGGCGGTGTCCTCGTCGATGGGGTCGAGGTCGAACTCGTCCTCGATGGCGAACGCCACCTCCATCAGGGCCAGCGAGTGGTAGCCCAGGTCCTTGATGAGGTGGGACTCCGCCGTCACTTCGACGCCGTCCTTCGGCGCCATGTCGGAGATGACCGCCGCCACGGTAGCGCGGATCTCCTCCTCGGTACGGCGGGCGGGAGCGGTCTGCTCGGTCATGGTCGATCTCCTCTGTGCTGCTGGCGTGACGGTGGGATGGGTCGCTCAGGAGGCCCGAGCGCCGGTCAGCGGGGGAACACGGGGGGCGGAGAAGCAGTGACGCTGATGGCGTACCACCGCCCCGAGCGTGGGCGCCCAACGGCGCGACCACGTCGCGACGACCTCTGGCACGTCCTCGAACTCGTCTTCGAGGATCGACAGGCACGGCACCGGCGCGGTCGCGCCGAGTTCGGTGAGCAGCGGGCGCAGGTACTGGTCCCCGGCGCCGCGGTGCTTGGCCCAGCCGGCGGTCATCGCGCCGACGGCGACGCAGTCGGCCAGCCCGTCCATCGGAAGCATGTCCAGGAACAGCTTCAGCAGGCCGGTGTAGGTGCCCTTGAAGGTGGGGCTGACGACCACCAGCAGGCCGGGACGGCGGACCAGGCCCAGCGCCCGTTCGATCTCCGGCCCCAACGGCACGCTGCGGCTGGCCCGCTGCGGCAGCGCGGCGCCGATGTCGGCGAGGTCGACGATGTCCGGACCGGCGGTCTCCACGCCCTCGGTGCCGAGGGCGAGCGCCAGCTCCTCCATCAGCCGCAGGGCGATACCGCTGGTACGGGAGCCCGCGCGGGGACTGCCCAGCAACAGTGTCGTCTCCACAAGCGAACTGCGGTCCGTCACGACGCCTCCTGCCCGAGCAGCCCCTGGCGCCGCAGCAGCGGCAGCACACCCTCGGCGAAGTTGTACGCCTCCTCCAGGTGGGGCTGCCCGGAGAGGATGAGATGGTTCATGCCCAGCGCGTGGTACTCCGCGATCCGCTCGGCCACCTGCTCGTGGCTGCCGACCAGCGCGGCACCGGCACCGGGGCGGACCAGGCCGTAACCCGCCCACACGTTCGGATACACCTCCAGATCGTCGGTACGCCCGCCGTGCAGGGCGGCCATCCGGCGTTGCCCCTCCGACTCGGTGCGGCGGAACCGTCGCTGGGCGTCGGCGATCCGGCTGGCGTCCATGCCGTCGAGCAGCCGGCGTGTCACCGCCCAGGCCTCCTGCGCGGTGTCCCGGCTGATCACGTGGAACCGGGTACCGAACTCGACGTGGCGGCCCCGCTCGGCGGCGAGTTCGCCGACCCGGCTGGTGAGACTGGTGAGCCCGTCCGGACGCTCGCCCCAGGCCAGGTAGACGTCGGCGTGCGCGGCGGCCACCCGCTGCGCCGCGGCGGACGAGCCACCCAGCAGGATCGTCGGCCGGACGTCGTGCGGTCGGCTCAGCAGACCGGCCTTGATCTGGTAGTGCTTGCCGTGGAAGTCGAAGGGTTCGCCGCGCCAGGCCTGGTGGAAGACGTCGAGGAACTCCTCGGTGCGGTCGTACCGCTCGTCGTGGTCGAGCCAGTCGCCGTAGCGCCGCTGTTCGTCGGCGTCCCCGCCGGTGACGATGTTGAGCATCAGCCGGCTGCCCGAGAGCCGCTGGAACGTGGCGGCCGACTGGGCGCACACCATCGGCGGCAGCGAACTGGGCCGGCAGGCGATCATGAAGTGCATGTTGCGGGTCTGCTGCGACAGCGCTGCGGACACCAGCCAGGGGTCCTCACAGAACAGACCGGTCGGCACCAGGGCACCGGCGAAGCCGAGGCCGTCGACGGCCTGGGCGACCTGACCTAGGTAGTTCAACTCCGGCTCACGCCGGATGTTCCTGGCCTCGGCCACCCCGTCCGCGCTCTTGGCCACCTCGCGGCCGTCGCCGTGCAATGGCAGGAACCAGTGCAGTCGCAGTGTCATCAACGGTCCCTTCCGCCTCGGGCCGGTCGACCGGCCCCGGATTGACCTGCCATCCCCGTGCGCACTCGTCTTTCCTGCTATCCACGTGCATTTACGAGTATGTTCTGGAAGGTTCTCAGGATGCCTGTGACGCTGTCAATACCGTTGCCCTGACCGGTCACTGTCCCGGCGTCGGCAGCGCCGCCTCCGGACGGTGCGCCGCCGTGGCCGCCACGTCGAGGTAGCCGGCCAGGAAGTCCTGCCCGAGCGCGGGGTCGGCCCATCCACCGGCCCGGAACAACACCGCCTGCACCCGGTGCTCGCCCACCGGGGCCAGGGCCAGCTCGAACGGGAAGCGGCTGCCGATCTCGGTGGGGACCACCAGTTCGAAGCGGGCACCGCCACCGGTCAGGTCATGCCGCATCGGCGACATCACGTTGAACATCACGTCGTCGGCCCGGCCGCCGCCGGTGTCGACCAGGCCCGTCGGCAGCAGGTGAAAGGGCAGATCCTGGTACGCGAACGCGCTGATCACCGCGCCGTGCACGTGGCGTACCAGGTCGGCGAAGCTGGGTTGACGGGCGACCTGGGCGCGCAGCAGCACCATGCCGGCGAGCAGGCCGACGGTGTCGCGTACCTCGGGTCGGGACCGGTTGGCGAACATCGAGGCGACCGCCAGGTCCGGTTGCCCGGTCAGGCGGTACAGCTGGGCGTGGAAGGCGGCCAGCAGCACCGTGAACAGGGTGGTCTTCTCCCGCCTCGCCAGCTCACGCAACCCGGCCACGGTCGCCGCCGGAAGCTCCGCCGCGACGGACCGGACCGCCTGGCTCGCCTGGGTCGCCTGGGTCTCCGCCACCCCGGTCGCTGCGTCTGCGGCCGGGTAGAGCGCGTCGAGTCGGGGGATCTGGCTGCCCTCCAGCTGGCGTCGCCAGTACCGCTGGTAGCGGGCGAGTCGGTCCGAGGCCAGCAGTTCCTGCTGTGCCTGGGCGAAGCGGGACGACTGCCAGCCGGTGGGTGCTTCGACGCCGGGCCCACCGCAGGCGGCGGCGTAGCAGGCGACCAGGTCGCGCAGCAGGATGCCGGTGGACCACGCGTCGGTCACCAGGTGGTGCAGGTTGAGGCAGAACAGGTGCTCGGTCGGGCCGACCCGCCAGACGCCGGCCCGCGCCGGCCACTGCTCCGGGTCGATCGGCGTCTGTAGCTCCCGGGCCAGAGCCGCCTGCGGCGACTCGCCCGTCGGTACGTCGGCCCAGGTCAGCGGCAGTGATCTCGGGGGGTGTACGCGCTGCACGAGACGCGCTCCCCGACCGTGGAAGGTGGTCCGCAGCGCCTCGTGTCGGACCACCAGATGGTCGACCGCCTCCTGCAACGCCCGCTCGTCCAGGTCTCCCACGATGCGGCAGACAACCGGGCAGTTCAACGCACCGAAGTCCGACCGGTAGTGCTTGATCATCCACAGTAGTCGCTGGGAGACCGAGGCTGGTGTGTCGCGTGCTTCCACAGACAGCAGGATAGCTTTTGTCGTTGGCTTTGCGTGTCTGGCGAACTAGTCTTTGCTGCTATGAGCGAGTTGGTGGTGCGTTCGACGCAGGACGCTCGACTCAACTGGAACTACGAGTCTTCCGACAGCCGTACGGAATCGCTCTACCAGCGTGCCAAGCAGGCGCAGTGGAGCGTCGACGAGATCGACTGGCACCTCGACGTACCGTTCGGGGCGCCGTTGCCCGACGACTCCGCCTTCGCCATGGCCGGGTTCGCCGCCTCCCCGCTGGCCGCGCGGGGTCGGCCGGCCTGGGACGAGTTCCGCTGGGAACTCCAGGCCTGGATGGTCAGCCAGTTCCTGCACGGCGAACAGGCGGCCATGGTGGTCGCGGCCCGACTGGTGGAGATCGTCTCGGGGCTGGACAGCAAGCTGTACGCCTCGACCCAGGCGGTGGACGAGGCGCGGCACGTGGAGGTCTTCTCCCGCTACCTGGGCGAGAAGATCCAGCAGCCGTACCCGATCTCCGAACCGCTGGAACTGCTGCTCACCGACATCCTCGAGGACAACCGCTGGGACGTCATCTCGCTGGGCATGCAGATCATGGTCGAGGCGCTGGCGATGGCCGCGTTCCGGCTGGCGCACAGCACCTTCCACGACCCGCTGATCAAGCAGATCACCGGCCTGGTGGCGCGGGACGAGGCCCGGCACGTGTCGTTCGGTGTGCTGTCCCTGCGCGGCCTGTACGACCAGATGACCTCCCGCGAGCGCACCGAGCGGGAGGAGCTGGTGCTGGAGTCCGCGGCCCTGATCCGCCGCCGGTTCCTGCTTGGTGACATCTGGGAACGCATGGAGGTCCCGATGGCCGACGGGCTCGACTTCGCCGCCCGCAACGAGCTGATGGTCGCCTACCGGCAGGCCATCTTCTCCCGGGTGGGCCGGGCACTGGACCAGATCGGACTGATGACCCCCCGGGTACGGGACGGGCTGGTCGGGCTGGACCTGATCCAATTCGTGGAGGGTAGGCGCGGTGGCTGAGCGAACGGGCGTCCGGCAACGGCCGCAGATGGACCTGGCGTCGGTGATGCGGCTGGCGGAGCTGACCGATCTGATCGTGCCGATGACCGTGCGGGCGGTGAGCGACCTGGGCGTCGCCGACCTGCTCGTCGACGGGCCCCGGCCGGTGGCCGAACTCGCCGCCGAGGTCGGTGCGCACGAGCGGTCGCTGTGCCGGGCGCTGCGGGCGTTGGCGGCCAGGGGCATCTTCACGGAGCCGGAGCCGGAGGTGTTCGCGCTGACTCCGCTGGCCCAGCCGCTGCGCAGCGACCACCCGATGTCGATGCGGGCTGTCTACACCCTGCTCGCCTCCGACGTGCAGGCGTGGGCGATGCTGCCGCACAGCCTGCGTACCGGTGAGGCCGCCTTCGACCACGCGCACGGTACGGACTACTGGAGCCACCTGGCCGCGAACCCGGACGAGAGCCGGCGGGTGGACCGCTGGATGCACGCGATCACCCGACTGCACTTGCGTACCGTGCTGCCCTGTCATCCGTGGGGAGAGCTGTCGCACGTGGTCGACGTCGGTGGCGGGGACGGCGGATTCCTCGCCGGCCTGCTCGGGCGGTATCCCGCGATGCGCGGCACGCTGCTGGACCTGCCGCACGTCGTCGCGGCGGCGGACCGGGTGCTCACCGAGGCCGGGGTGCGCGACCGGTGCGAGATCGTGCCCGGCAGCTTCTTCGACGCGCTGCCCGCCGGTGCGGACGCGTACCTGCTCAAGACGGTGCTGCCCGGGTTCGGTGACGACCAGGTGGTGGCGGTGCTGCGCCGGGTCCGCGAGGCGATGCGGCCGGACAGCCGCCTGCTGCTGTTGGAGGCCGTCCTGCCGCCCGGGGACACCTTCGACGTGGCGAAGCTGTACGACGTGCACACGCTTGTGCTCACCGGCGGCACCCACCGCACGGCCGAGGAGACCGCCGCCCTGCTCGACCGGGCCGGGCTGCGGCTGGACACCGTACGACCGACGGCCACGCTCACCATCCTGACCGCGACCCCGGCCTGATCCGTCTTCGCCGGGCCGGACCGTTCTGAACCGGCATCCCGCCGGGCCGTCCGGTCCGGCGGGATGCCAGCAGCGTCAGGCGGGCTTGATGGCCAGTGGCACGTGGGCGAAGGCACGGAACGGGGTGTCGCTCTCCCGGACCAGGTCGCCCGCCTGCTCCACCGAGCGGGTGCGGCGCAGCACCCAGTCGAAGACGACCTGCGCCTCCGTACGGGCCAGGAAGGCGCCCAGGCACAGGTGACCGCCGCCGCCGAAGGTGACGTGCGGGTTCGGGTTGCGGGTGACGTCGAGCGTGCCGGGGTCGTGGAAGACCGCCTCGTCGTGGTTTGCCGAGCCGAGCATGAGCACCAGCACCCGCCCGGCCCGTACGGTGCGCGAGCCGATCGTCACCGGCTCCCGCACCAGCCGGGCGGTGCCCTGGATGGGGGCCTCGAAGCGGAGGAACTCCTCCACCGCACCGGGCACCAGGCCGGGGTCGGAGCGCAGGAGGGCGAACTGGTCCGGTGCCCGCAGCAGCGCGGCGAACCCGTTGGTGATCAGGTGCACGGTCGTCTCGAAGCCGGCGAAGAACGAGAAGACGGTGTTGTCCACGATCTCGTCGTGGCTGAGCCGGTCCCCGTCGTCCTCGGCCTGCAACAGGGTGGAGAGCAGGTCGTCGCCGGGGGCCTTGCGACGCTCGTCGAGCAGCCCGCCGATGTACGCGCGCAGCCACTGGACCGACTCGTGTGCCGCACCTCGGGCCTCGGCGGGGACGATCGCGCTGAACGCGCGTCCGAGTCGCATGGCGTGCAGCCGGACGTCGTCGTGGGCCTCGGGCGGGATGCCCATCAGGGTGGACACCACAAGCACCGGCAACGGGTACGCCAACTCCCGCACCACGTCACAGCTGCCGCTCTCCAGCGCCGGGGCCAGCAGCTCGTCCACGGTCTGCTCGATGTAGCCGCGCATCCGCCGCACCACGGCCGGGGTGAACGCGCCACTCATCAGCCGCCGCAGCCGGACGTGGTCCGGCGGGTCGCGGTAGAGCATGATGCGCTGGAAGAAGTGGCTGGCCGGTCCCGCGCCCACCGACAGATGGTGGTATGCCTCGGGGAACTCGCTGCCGAGCCGGGGGTCGCGCTGCAACGCCACGACATCGGCGTGGCGGGTGACGCCCCAGCTACCGGGGCCGAACCGGCACAGCGGTCCGGCCGCGCGCAGTCGGGCGTAGGTCGGATAGGGATCTTCCAGGACGGCGGGGTCGAGCGCGTCGAACCTGGGCGGCAGACCGGAGGCATCCATGTCTGCCAGTCTTGGCCCGAACCCGCCGCCTGGGCAAGTGTTTACACGTGTTTTTGGTAAACCCTATGCGGAGGCTTCACGAGGCAGGTAGCTGCCGAAGCTCCAGACGTGACCCTCCAGGTCGTACGCCCCGTAGTCGCGCGAGCCGTACGAGGTGTCGTGCAGCTCGTAGACGAGCTTGGCGCCGGCCTGCACCGTCCGCTCGTAGTGCTTGTCGACGTCCGCCGCGTCACCGACGCAGATGTAGATGCCGCCGCTGGTGGCGGGCAGCTCGCGCGGGCTGACCATGCCCAGCGTGTCGTGCGGTCCGCCGCCGCCGAGCTGGATCGTGGAGTTGCCCCAGCTCAACTCGGCGTGCACCACCTTGCCGTCAACCTCGGTGACGTCGAAACGCTCCAGACCGAACGCGTTGACGAGCCAGTCGACGGCAGCCGTCGGGTCCTGGTAGCGGAGGAAGGGGATGACCGGAGAGAACGATCGTTCCGACATGAAGCCTCTTCTCGCGTATGGGGCAGATCCGTGCGGTGTTGTCCATCATAGGTGACTCGCCTCTGCAAGAGGGTCAACGTCACGCTCGACAATCGACAGTGGGCGGCCGAGGGTGGCCAGTGCGGCCCGGTATTCGTCGCCGACGGCCAGGTCGCTCAGATGCACGCTGAGGTGCGGCGGTGGCCGATTTTCCCAGCTCAGCAGGCGTGCGGAGACATCCGGGGCGCTGACCGTGAGGTCGGCCGGTGACAGCACCAGGCCGTCCCCGGTGGCCTTGAGGATCGCCTCCTTGCGGGCCCAGTACCGGATGAACGCGGCGAGTCGCCGCGGCTGCGGCAGGTCGGCAAGCACCCGACGCTCGGCGGGCGAGAGTGCCGAGACGGGAATCCGGTCGCCCCGTAGGGCCACCCGTTCGATGTCCACTCCGCAGACCGTGTCGCGGGCGATCGCCACCAGGATCCGTTCGGCCGAGTGCGACACCGACAGGTGCAGCACGCCTGCGTCGGTGTGCACCTCCAGCCGGCCGTGTGGGCCGGTGCAGTGGCGGCAGGTGGAGGTGAAGACGACCTGGCCGGGCGTGGTGTCGGCGTACCGGGCGGCCAGCAGACGTGCCATCACGCGGCCGGTCACGAAGCGGGTGCGGGCCGCGTCGTGGCCCAGGTGCCGCGCCCGCGCCTGTTCGGCGTCGTCGAGCAGGGTGTGCAGCGGCGCGGGGAGTGGCCCGGCGGGGCAGCGCCAGACCAGGCACTCGCCGCTGTCGAGCCGCTCGCCCACGCCGCTCCCCTCGTTCGCCGGCGCTTTTTGCTCGCCTTCGTGGCGAGCCTTTCCGAGTATTACCGACTATCTCTAGACCCGAGTCGTGAGTCGCTGATAGCTTAGCGCCAGCCGACCGGAGACGTGGTAGAGGCTTACTGAGGAGACGCGACATTGGACGTTGCCGTCGACACCGATCCGACCCTGACCCTCGACCGGATGCGGGAGGACGTCGCGGAGGCCCTCGGCTGCCCGCCGTCGTTGGTGGGGGACGACGACGACCTGCTGATGCTCGGCCTCGACTCGATCGCACTCATGCGGTTGGCCAGCCGCTGGCACAGTCAGGGCGTCCCGGTCACCTTCAGTGAGCTCATCGAGTGGCGCACCCTCGCGCAGTGGTGGGCGCTCATCGAGCAGCGTCACACCGAGGCCCGCCCGGCACCGCTGCCACCGGTGGAGGTGGACGAGTCCGCGCCGTTCGGCCTGGCCACCATGCAGCACGCGTACTGGATCGGTCGGGCCGACGGGCAGCCCCTCGGTGGTGTGGGCGCCCACTTCTACAACGAGTTCGACGGGTCCGGCGTCGACCCGCAGCGGCTCGACGCCGCCGTCCGCGCGGTGCTGCGCCGCCACGGCATGCTCCGGGCCGAGTTCCACGTCGACGGCACCCAGCAGATCCGGCCGGAGAGCCCGTGGCCGGGCCTGACCGTGCACGACCTGCGCGACCTGCCACCGCAGCAGTGCGAGGAGGAGTTGGCGGCGCTGCGGCACCGGCTGTCCCACCGGCGGTTGCGGGTGGAGGAGGCGGAGACCTTCGACATCCAACTCTCTCTGCTGCCCGGCGGCGCCACCCGGGTGCACGTGCACGTCGAGATGCTCGTCGCCGATGCGCACAGCTTCCGGCTCGTCCTGTCGGACCTGGCGGCCTGCTACCGGGATCCGGACCGGCAACTGCCCCCCGTGAACCTCAGCTACCCCGCCTACCTGGCCACCGTCGCCGCCCGCCCGGACGAGGCGCGCGAGCGGGCCCGCGAGTACTGGCGCGAACGGCTGGACACCCTGCCCGGTCCGCCGCAGCTGCCCACCGCCGTGGACCCGGCCACCGTGGCCGGCCACCAGGTGGTCCGCCGCTACCACTGGCTGACCCCGCAGCAGCAGGCGGAGCTGGAACGGCGCTCGGCAGCGGCCGGAGTCACCCTGTCGATGGTGTTCCTCGCCGCGTTCGCCGAGGTGCTGGCCGCGTGGAGCAGCAGCGGCCGATTCGTGCTGAACCTGCCGATGTACGACCGCCGCCCCGTCCATCCCGAGGTCGGCGAGGTCGTCGGCGACTTCACCAACCTGATCCTGCTGGAGCTCGACACCACCGGGCCGGTCGGCTTCGTCGACCTGGTCCGCCGGCATCAGGACCGGCTGCGCAGCGACGCCGCAAACGCCGCGTACAGCGGCGTCGACGTGCTGCGCGACCTGTCCCGCGCCCGCAGCGGCCAACCCGTCGGTGCGCCTGTCGTCTTCACCAGCGCGTTGAGCCTCGGCGAACTCTTCGACGCCGAGGTCCGCAACTGCTTCGGCCGGCCCGGCTGGACCATGTCCCAGACCCCGCAGGTGTGGCTGGACTACCAGATCACCGAGCGCGAGGACGGGCTCTACCTCAACTGGGACGTCGTGGACGAACTGTTCCCCGACGGATTCGTCGACGACATGTTCGCCGCGTACCTGGGGATCGTCGACTGGCTGCTCGACCCGGCCACGGACTGGTCCGGGCGCGCCCCGATCGCGCTGCCCGAACGCACCCGGGCCGCGCGGGCGGCGGCCAACGACACCGCCGGCCCGGTCGACGATCGGCCGCTGCACCACGACGTGTTCGCCCGCGCGGTCCGCGAGCCGGACCGCCCGGCGGTGCTGTCCGCCACCGGCGTGCTCACGTACGCCGAACTCGCGGGCCGGGCGCAGGCGCTGGCCGACGAGCTGACCACCCGCGGCCTGGCTCCCGGCGAGGCCGTCGCCGTCACCCTGCCCAAGGGTCCCGACCAGATCGTCGCGGTGCTCGGCGTGCTGCGGGCCGGCGGTGTGTACGTGCCGATCGGCGTCGACCAGCCCCAGGCCCGGCGCGACCTGATCCGGGCCACCGCCGACGCCCGCTTCACCGTGACCACCGCCGAAGCCGCGCACGACGCCACGACGCTTACCGTCCCCGCCACCGGCGTGCCGGTACGCGCCGAAGCGCCGACGGTCGACGGCGAGCAGGACGCGTACCTGCTGTTCACCTCCGGCTCGACCGGTACGCCGAAGGGGGTGCGGGTGCCCCACCGGGCGGCCCGCAACACCCTCGACGACCTGGTCGAGCGCTTCGCCATCGGCCCGGACGACCGGGTCCTGGCGGTCTCGGCGCTCGACTTCGACCTGTCGGTGTTCGACATGTTCGCCCTGCTCGGCACGGGCGGCGCCGTGGTCACCGTCGACGAGGACACCCGCCGTGACCCGGCCGCCTGGTTGCGTCTGGTGCACGAGCACCGGGTGACGATCTGGCAGTCCGTACCGGCCCTGCTCGACCTGCTGCTGACCCAGGCCGAGGCGGCGGGCGACCGCTCGGTGCCGCTGCGACTGGCGGTGCTCGGCGGCGACCGGGTCGGCCTCGACCTGGCCGGTCGGCTGGCCCGGCTGGCCCCGGACAGCCGGCTGTACGGCCTCGGCGGCACCACCGAGACGGCGATCCACTCCACCGTGCAGGCCGCCCCGGTCGACCCGCCGCCGCACTGGCGGTCGGTGCCCTACGGCGTGCCGCTACGCAACCAGCTCATGCGGGTCGTCGACGAGCACGGCCGGGACCGGCCGGACTGGGTGCCCGGTGAGCTGTGGATCGGTGGCCGCTCGGTGGCCGCCGGCTACGCGGGTGACCCGCAGCGCACCGCCGACCGGTTCGTCGAGCACGACGGGCAGCGCTGGTACCGCACCGGCGACCTGGCCCGGTACTGGCCCGACGGCACTGTGGACTTCCTGGGGCGTACCGACTTCCAGGTCAAGATCCGGGGACATCGGATCGAGCTGGGCGAGATCGAGGCCGCGTTGGAGCGCGACCCGGACGTCTCCCGCGCGGTGGCCCAGGTGGTCGACGGGAGCAGTCTCGCCGCCGCCGTCACCGTCACCCGGGCCGATGCCGACCCGCAGGCGATCCGGCAGCGAGCCGCCGAGCAGCTGCCGCCGTACATGGTGCCGGCCGTGGTGGTGGTCCTCGACGCGTTCCCGCTGTCGGCGAACGGCAAGATCGACCGTTCCCGGCTGCCCGAACTGGTCGCCACCCGGCCCACCGCCGCGGGCACCCCGCCGCGCGGCGAGGTGGAGATCGCCGTCGCCGCCCTCTGGTCGGAGCTGCTCGGCGTGCCCGAGGTGCACCGGGAGGACAACTTCTTCGCCCTCGGCGGCGACAGCCTGGTCGCCACCCGGCTGCTGGCCCGGCTGCGCGAGACCGGCATCACCGGCGCCGAACTGCGCCACCTGTTCCACGCCCGCGACCTGGCCGAATTCGCGGTACGGCTGCGCAACAAGGGAGCGACCGCCCAGCGGCGCGAGCTGAGCGCCGACCTGGTGCACCGGCACGACCCGTTCCCGCCGACCGACGTGCAGCGCGCGTACTGGATGGGGCGTACCGACGACTTCGCGCTCGGCGGGGTCGGCTCCCACTGGTACTGGGAGTTCGACGGCGGGGACGTCGACCTCGACCGGCTGAACCGCGCGGTCAACATGCTCATCGCCCGACACGAGATGCTCCGCGCCGTCTTCGACGACAACGGCGACCAGCGCATCCTGCCCGAGGTGCCGCCGTTCACCATCACCGTCCACGAGGGACCGGAGCACCTGGAGACGCTGCGCGAACAGCTGTCCCACCGTATCCCGGACCCGTCCCGCTGGCCGCTCATCGACATCCAGGCCGTACGGCACCCCGGCGGCACCCGCGTCGCGTTCAGCTTCGACTACATCGTGCTTGACGCGCTGAGCATCGTCATCTTCTTCTCCGAGCTGTCCACCCTCTACCGCGACCCGGCCACCGAGCTGCGCCCGCTCGGGGTGTCGTTCCGCGACTACGTGCTCGGCGCGACACCGCCGCCGGAGGCGATCGAGCGGGCCGGAGCGTACTGGCGTGGACGGCTTGACGACATTGCGCCGGCCCCCGCGCTGCCGCTGGCCGTCGACCCGGAAACCCTTGTCGCTCCGAGGTTCGTCCGCCGCGAGCGCAGCCTCACCCCGCAGCAGTGGACGGCGATCACCCACCGGGCCCGCGAGCACCGGCTCACCCCGGCCGCGGTGCTCGCCACCGCGTACGCCGAGGTGCTCAGCGCGTACAGCGGGCAGGACGCGCTGACGCTGAACCTGACCATGTTCCAGCGCCACGACGTGCACCCGGACATCGGCGCGATCCTCGGCGACTTCACCTCGCTGGTGCTCGTCGGCTATCGGGGTGCGGCGCAGCAGCCGTGGCGGGAGACCGCGCAGCAGCTCCAGCAGGACATGTGGGACGGGCTGGAGCACAACGACGTCTCCGCGCTGTGGGTGCTGCGGGAGTTGGCGCGCCGACGCAACAGCGGCACGGTCAGCATGCCGATCGTGTTCACCAGCGCCCTCGGTGTGGCCGCCGACCTGGTCAACATGCGGTTCCCGTTCGGGGAGTTGACCTGGGGCATCTCGCAGACTCCGCAGGTGTGGCTGGACAACCAGGTGATGGAACGCGACGGCGGGCTGACCTTCAACTGGGACAGCGTCGACGAACTGTTCCCCGACGGACTGCTCGACGCCATGTTCGACGCGTACCACCGGTTGTTGTGCTGGCTCGCCGACGGCGAGTGGGACCGGCCGCTGCCGGACCTGCTGCCGCCGGGGCAGCGCGCGATCCGGGCCGCCGTCAACGCCACCGAGGCCCCGGCACCCGACCACACCCTGCACGGGCCGTTCTTCGCCCGGGCCGCCCGCGACCCCGACCGGCTCGCGGTCGCCCACGGCGAGACCTCGATCAGCTACGGCGAGCTGGCCACCCAGGCGCTGCGGATCGCCGGTGCGTTGCTGCGCGCCGGGGTGGAACCGGGTGACGCGGTGGCCGTCACCGTGCCACGCGGCCCGGACCAGGTCGCCGCGGTGCTCGGTGTGCTGGCCGCCGGCGCGTCGTACGTGCCGGTCAGCGTCGACCAGCCCGCCGCCCGCCGCGACCGGATCTACACCAAGGCGCAGGTGACCGCCGTGGTCGGGAGGCCCGGCGCGCATCAGCTGCCGACGGTCGCCGCCGACGTGGACACGCCGCCGCTGCGGGGGCCGGTGACGGTCGCCGCGGACGCGCTGGCGTACACGATCTTCACCTCCGGCTCGACCGGCGAGCCCAAGGGAGTGGAGATCACCCACCGGGCCGCTGTCAACACGGTGACCGACATCAACTCCCGGTACGACGTCGGACCGGACGACCGGGTGCTGGCGGTCTCCGCGCTGGACTTCGACCTGTCCGTCTACGACATCTTCGGGCTGCTGACCGCCGGTGGGGCGCTCGTCGTGCTGGCCGAGGAGGAGCGCCGGGAGGCGCGCCGCTGGGCGCAACTGGCCCACCGCTGGGACGTGACGGTCTGGAACTCGGTGCCCGCGCTGCTGGACATGCTGCTGGTGGCGGCGGGCGACCACCCGCCGGCCGGCCTGCGACTGGCCCTGCTCTCCGGTGACTGGATCGGGCTGGACCTGCCGGGTCGACTGGCGCAGGTCGCGCCGCACGCCCGGTTCGTCGCCCTCGGCGGGGCCACCGAGGCCGCGATCTGGTCGAACGCCTGCGAGGTCGAGGCGGTGCCGGAGCACTGGCGTTCCATCCCGTACGGCCGTCCGCTGCGCAATCAGCGTTACCGGGTGACCGACCCGCGTGGTCGGGACTGCCCGGACTGGGTGCCGGGGGAGCTGCGGATCGGCGGCGCCGGGGTGGCGTTGGGCTACCGCAACGCCCCCGACCTGACCGCCCGGCAGTTCTCCGTCGACGACGAGGGCTGCCGCTGGTACCGCACCGGGGACCTGGGCCGGTACTGGCCGGACGGGACGCTTGAGTTCCTCGGCCGGGTCGACTTCCAGGTCAAGGTGCGTGGGCACCGCATCGAACTGGGCGAGATCGAGGCCGCCGCCGAAGCCCACCCGCAGGTCGGGCGGGCGGTGGCGATGGTCGTCGGCCAGGCACCGAGCCAGCACATCGGCCTCGCCGTCGTACCCGCCACCGGGGGTACCGAACCGGACCTGGCTGGCTGGCTGACCGAGCGGCTGCCCGCGTACATGGTGCCCGAGTACGTCGTGACGATGGATCGGTTGCCGTTGACCGCCAACGGCAAGGTCGACCGTCAACGGCTCGGAACGCTGCTGCGCGCCGATCCGCTGGACGACGCGGCCGAGCCGCCCAAGGGGCCCACCGAGGAGAGCCTCGCCGCGCTCTGGTCGCAGCTGCTCGACCAGCCGGTGGACGACCGCCGGCACAGCTTCTTCGCCCTGGGCGGGGACAGCCTGCTGGCCACCCGCCTGCTGGAGGCGCTGCGCCAACGGTTCGGCGTGGACATGACATTGCGACAACTGTTCGCCGTACCCGTGCTCGCCCAGCTCGCGGCCGCTGTCGACGAGCAGCTCCGCGCGTCGGCCGACGACGACGTCGAGGAAGGTGTCATATGAGCAACGACCCCCGCATCCCCGTCGAGCGGCTGGTCACCGACCTCGAACAGGCCGGACTGCGGCTGTGGGCCGAGGACGGCGCGCTGAAGTTCCGCGCGCCCGCCGGCTTCATGACCGACGAGCGGCGCGCCCTGCTGCGGGCCCGCCGGGACGAGATCCTCGACCACCTGGCCAACGGCCGGATGCCGCGCGTCGTGCCGGACACCGACCACCGCCACGACCCGTTCCCGGTCACCGAGGTGCAGTCGGCGTACCTGCTGGGTCGCGGTTCCACATTCGCCTACGGCGGCGTCGCCTGCCACGGCTATGGCGAGCTGCACTACCCGGATCTGGACCCGGAGCGGATGACCCGCGCCTGGCAGACGCTCATCGCCCGGCACGACATGCTCCGCGCGGTGATCGACATCGACGGCTCACAGCGGGTGCTGCCGCAGGTCGAGGAGTACCAGGTCGGGGTCCGCGACGTGCGCGGGCACGACCGCGACGAGTTCGACCGGGCGGTGGCGCAGGTACGCGCCGAGATGGACCACCGGGTGTTCCGGCCCGACGTCTGGCCGCTGTTCGAGGCGCGGGTGACCCGTGGTGACGACGAGGCCGTCCTGCACGTCTCGGTGGACTTCCTCATCGCCGACTTCGTCAGCATCCAGATCATCCTCAACGAGCTGCACCACCTCTACCACGACGCCGGGCCGCTGCCCGAGCTGGAGATCGGCTTCCGGGACTACCTGCTGGCCGAGCGGAACTGGACGGCGAGCCGTCGGGAGGCCGACCGCGACTACTGGCTGCGTCGGGTGGACGAGCTGCCGCCCGGCCCGGAGCTGCCGCTGACCAGCCGCGCCCGGCAGACCGAGGGCCGGTTCCGTCGGCTGGCCACCACCCTGGAACCCGAGCTGTGGGAAGGGCTGCGCAAGCACGCCGGCCAGCACGACGTCAGCCCGTCCGGCGCGGTGCTCGCCGCGTACGCGCACGTCATCGCCGCGTGGAGCCGCCGTCCCACGTTCACCCTGAACGTCACGCTGCTCAACCGGCTGCCGCTGCACCCGCAGGTGCCCGCCGTGGTCGGTGACTTCACCGGCGTGGAGCTGCTCGCCGTCGACCAGAGCGGGGCGGACAGCTTCGACCGCTGGGCGCGGGGCGTGCAGGCCCAGCTCTGGCAGGACATGGACCACCGGGCGTTCTCCGGCATCGAGGTGATGCGGGAGATCACCCGCCGTCGCGGTGCCGACGCGGCACTGTTCCCGGTCGTCTTCACAAGCGCGATCGGTCTCGGCGAGGCAGGTGCCACCGAGTCGGTGTCCCAGGGGCGGCTCGGTTACGGCATCAGCCAGACCCCGCAGGTCGTCATCGACTGCCAGAACTCCGAGCGTGACGGTGGACTGTCGACCAACTGGGACGTCCGCGAGGGAGTCCTGCCCGACGGGGTGGCCGACGACATGTTCGCCGCCTTCGAGGATCTGTTGCGGGAACTCGCCACCGACGACCAGGCGTGGCAGCGGCCCCCGTCGAGCCTGCTGCCGCAGCGGCAGCGCGAACGCCGCGAGGAGGTCAACGCCACCGCAGCCCCGCTGACCCGGGCTCGGCTGCACGACGCGGTCTTCGCCCAGGCCCGGCGTACGCCGGACGCTCCGGCTGTCATCCACGGCACCACCACGCTCAGCTACGCCGACCTGGTCGCCCGGGCCACCGGCGTCGCCAACCGGCTCGTCGAGTCCGGCTGCGCACCCGGCGATCTCGTCGGGGTGACCCTGGAACGCGGCCCGGAGCAGGTCGTGGCCGTCCTCGGCGCGCTGCTCGCGGGCACGGTGTACGTGCCGGTGGACACCGTGCAGCCCGCCGCCCGCCGCGAGACCATCCTCACCGGTGCGGGTGTCCGGCACGTGCTGACCTCGCGGGAACTGGCCGCCGGCTCCTGGCCGGTCGAGGTGATGGCCGTGGCGTTGGACGACGTGCCGCCGGCCGATCCGCCCGCCGAACCGGGCGGGGCGCGGCCCGAGGACCTGGCGTACGTCATCCACACCTCGGGCTCCACCGGCACGCCGAAGGGCGTGATGATCACTCACGAGGCGGCGTTGAACACCGTCCTCGACATCAACTCCCGGTTCGCCGTCGGCGCGCAGGACCGGGTGCTGGGCCTGTCCCAGCTCGGTTTCGACCTGTCGGTGTACGACATCTTCGGCCCCCTCTCCGTCGGCGGTGCCCTGGTCATCCCGGACGCCGAGCGGCGCGCGGACCCGTCGCACTGGGCCGACCTGGTGGCCGCCCACGGGGTGACGGTGTGGAACTCCGTCCCCGCCCAGCTCCAGATGCTCTCCGGTTACCTCGGGGTGGCCGGCACCGCGCTGCCCACCCTGCGGCTGGCGATGCTCTCCGGCGACTGGATCCCGGTGGCCCTGCCCGACCAGATCCGTGCCCAGGTGCCCGGTCTGCAGGTGATGAGCCTGGGTGGGGCGACCGAGGCGTCCATCTGGTCGATCCACTACCCGATCGGCACGGTCGGCGAGGACTGGGCCAGCATCCCGTACGGTCGGCCGCTGGCCAACCAGACCTTCCACGTTCTCGACCCGCTGCTGCGGCCCTGCCCCGACTGGGTCACCGGCGAGCTGTACATCGGCGGGTTCGGCCTGGCGCGTGGTTACCTGAACGACCCGGAGCGCACGGCGGAACGGTTCATCGTGCACCCGGTCACCGGGGAACGGCTCTACCGCACCGGCGACCTGGGCCGGTACCTGCCCGACGGCGACATCGAGTTCCTCGGCCGGGAGGACCACCAGGTCAAGATCCGCGGTCACCGGATCGAGCTGGCCGAGATCGAGACGGCCCTGCAGAGCCACCCCGACGTCGCCGCGGCGGCGGTGCTTGTCGCGGGCGATCAGCCGTTGGAGCGTACGCTCGTCGCCTTCGCACAGCCCGCCACCGCGACGCCGCCCGCCGAGGACGTGGCCGAGCTGGCCACGGTCGCGGCCCGGGCCGGCGACGCCGCGCTCGACGGCGTCGACCCGGACCGTTACCTGGAGTACGCCCACCGCCTCGACCAGGTGGCCCTGCCGGCCATGGTGGACACCTTCCGCCGCGCGGGACTCTTCGCCACCCTCGACGACCGGCACACCGCCGCCGAGATCGTGGCCGCCACCGAGGCCGCGCCCCGGCACCACCGGCTGCTGCGTCGCTGGCTCGCCGCCCTGGTCACCGAGGGCCTGCTGGCCGTCGACGGCGACCACTACCGGCTGACCGCCGAGGTGGCACCGGACGCGCTCGACGTGGCGTGGGCGGCAGTGGACGCGGCGGCGCTGCCCGGCGAGGAACGCCTGCTCGACTACTTCCGGGGCAGCATCCGGCATCTGCCCGCGCTGCTGCGCGGCGACGAGGACCCGCTCAAGCTGCTCTTCCCCGAGGGCCGGCTGGACGTCTCCCAGCAGCTCTACGAGGAGGCGGTCTTCAACCGCTGGGCCAACCGGGCCGCCGGTGCCGTGGTGGCCGAACTCGGCAGCCGTCGCCGGCACCCCGGCCCGCTGCGCGTGCTGGAGGTCGGCGCGGGTGGTGGCGGCACCACCGCGGCGGTGCTCGACGCGCTCGCCGGGCAGGAGATCGACTACCTCTGCACCGACCTGTCGCCCTACTTCGTGGGGCAGTCGCAGGCCCGTTTCGCCGAGGTGCCCGGTGTCCGGTTCGGCCTGTACGACCTGGACGCCGACCCGACCGAGCAGGGTCTCGCGCCCAACTCCTTCGACCTGGTCGTCGCCGGGGACGTGCTGCACGCCACCGCCGACGTCGACCGGGTCCTGGACCAGCTGCGCGGGCTGCTCGCTCCCGGCGGCTGGCTGGTCGCCCTGGAGATGACCCGGGACCACTACCAGATCATGACGTCGCTGGAGCTGCTGGTCCGGCTCGACGACGCCACCGGCGACTTCACCGACGACCGCGCCGGAACCGGGACCGTCTTCCTGGCCCGCGACCGGTGGCGGGACATCCTCGACCGGGCCGGTGCCGACCTCGACGTCTGCCTGCCGGCCGAGGACACCTTCGTCGGGCGGATGGGCATGTGCGTGCTCGCCGCCCGGTTCAAGGCCGACCGCGCGCCCGTGCACCCCCGAGGGCTCACCGATCACCTGCGCGCCCGGCTGCCCGAGTACATGGTGCCCGGCACCCTGGAGATCCTCGACGAGCTGCCGGTCACCGACAACGGCAAGATCGACCGCCGGTCCCTCGCCGGGCGGCTGGGCCGCCGGCAGAGCGGGACGCAGGCCGGGCTGCCCGGCGCGGCACCCGAGACCGACCTCGAACGGGATCTCGTCGCGATGTGGAGCGAGGCCCTGGGCACTCCCGTCGGCCGCGACGGCAACCTCTTCGAGCTGGGCGGGGACTCGCTGGTCGCCGCCCAACTGGCCGGACGGATCATCGAGGAACTGCCGCTGGCCCGTACCCTCTTCTTCGACGAGGTGCTGCGCAACCTGCTCGAACTGGCCACCGTCGCCCGGCTCGCGCAGTGGCTGACCACCGCCGCCGAGGCGGGCGAACAGCTGCCGGAGGCGGGCCGGCAGGGGCCGACCGAACTGCTCGTCGCCGTGCACGCCGAGGGTGCCGGCGTACCCCGGATCTTCCTGCCCGACGAGTCGGGATCGACCGACGGGGTGGCCCCGCTCGCGTCGGCGCTGCGGCCGGCCGCACCCGCCTGGGCACTCACCGGCGCGGGGCTGGCACTGCTGCCCTCGGTGGACAACGCCGCCGCCGCGTACGCCCAGGCGGTCGTCGACGCCGACCTGGCCCAGGTGGAACTGCTCGCCCACGGAGCGATGGCGGTCCTCGCCGTCGAGGTGGCCCGCAACCTCACCGAACGCGGGGTGCTCGTCGAAGGGCTGCGGCTGCTGGCGGGTCACCGGCCCGCACCCGGGGACGACCCGGTGCGCGACGCCCTCGCCCGGCACGAGCCGTCCATCTACGCCGGGGACATCACGCTCGTACAGCCGGCGCAGGATGCGGAGATCGAGTTCTGGGAGGACCTCTGCCTCGGCAGCCTCGACGTGGTCGACACGGACCTGTCGGCTGACCAACTGCGCTGGTCGGCCGAGCCCGCCGTACTGACCGCCGTGCTGGGTCCGGCGTGATGGGCTGCCCCTTCTGCTCCGGGCCAGGACGAGTCCCGGTCGTCGCCCGGGCCGGGTCGCCGGAGGTCTCCCCCGCCCGGGCCGGGTCGCCGGAGGTCTTCCGGTGACCGGGACGGCGCCGGTGGTGGGTGTCGTCGGCGCGGCCGGCGCGGTCGGTTCCGTCGCGGTGACCGAGTTGCACCGGCGGGGCCGGCACACGCTGCGCCTCGCCGGTCGCCGCCGCGCGCCCCTCGACGCGTTGGCCGACGGGCTCACCGACACCGGATCCCCGCCCACCGTCGAGGTCGTCGACCTCGACGACGCCGAGGCGTTGCACCGCTTCTGTGCCGGCTGCGACGTCGTGCTCAACTGCGCCGGCCCGGCCTACCTGGTGGAGGACCGGGTGGCGCGGGTGGCGCTCGCCGCCGGTGCCGACTACGTCGACGCCGCAGGTGACGACGTCCTGTGGGAGCAGGTGCGGGCCTTGTTGGCGGGAGCGCCGGAGCGGACCGCGGTGATCTCCGCCGGCATGATGCCCGGCCTGAGCGCCCTGCTGCCCCGTCATCTCGCCGCCGTCCTGCCGCAGCCGCCGTGCGCCCTGCTGGGCTACCTCGGTGGTCGGGACCGGTTCACCGCCACCGCCGCAGCGGACTATCTGCGGGTGGGGGAGGGGTTCGGTCAGGCCGGGACAGCGCTGACCGCAGGCGTACGACAGCCGCTGTCCACCCGTACCGACGTGGAGTTGCCGTTCTTCCCGGAACCGGCGACGGCGGTGCCGTACCTGAGCACCGAACTGGAACGGGTCGCCCGGGACCTGGGCGTCACCGACGCCACCTGGCACTCGGTCTTCGCCGGGCCGCACGTGGCGCAGGTGCTGCGGCAGCCCCCGGCCGGCGGGGACGCCGCCGAGGCGTTGCGCCGCGCCGCCGAACTGGACGCCTTCGGGCAGGCGACCTACCAGCTGTTCGTGGTGGAGCTGACCACAGCCGCCGGTGACGCCCGGACCCTCGTGCTGCGCGGTGCCAGCGCCAGCGCGCTCACCGGCGCGTTCGCGGCCGTCGCCGTGGCGGCGCTCACCGGGGGGAACCTGGCTGCCGGCCTGCATCTCGCGGGGGAGGCGCTCGACCCGCAGCTCGCCGTGGACCTGCTCGCCGGCTCTGCCGCCGTGAGCGACCTGAGCGTGTTCGACGGTGAAGCCGCCCACGTCGGCGGCCACGTGGAGGAGGCACTGTGAGGCAACGTCCCCGGGTCGTCGTCTGTGGCGCCCGATTCGGTCAGGTCTACCTGGAGGCGTTCCGCAACCCGGAGCTGCCCTTCGAGTTGGCCGGTGTGATCGCTGCCGGCAGCGAACGCTCCCGCGCCTGCGCCCGCCGCTACGACGCGCCGCTGTACACCGACCCGGACCAGCTGCCCGACGACATCGACATGGCGTGTGTGGTGATCCGTGGTGGCCTGCTCGGCGGACGGGGCTCGGAGCTGGCCCGCGCGCTGATGGCCCGCGGCATCCACGTGCTCCAGGAGCACCCCCTGCACCACGACGAGCTGGCGGAGAATCTGCGTACCGCCCGCCGACACGGCGTCGTCTACCACCTGAACCCGTTCTACACGCACGTCGCCCCGGTACGCCGGTTCGTGGCGGCGGCGCAGGAGTTGCTGCGGCGGCAGCGTCCGCTCTACATCGACGCGGCGGCCGGGTTCCAGCTGGCGTACTCGCTGCTGGACATCCTCGGACAGTCGCTCGGCGGGGTACGGCCGTTCGCCTTCGGCGACCTGCCCGCGACGACGCCGACGGTCGCCGCCGCGACCAGCCTGGACATCCCCTTCCGCAGCCTCGACGGGGTGCTGGCCGGGGTGCCCACCACGCTGCGGATCCAGAACCAGATGGACCCCGCCGACCCGGACAACTACGCCCACCTGATGCACCGCATCAGCATCGGCACCGAGGCCGGGAACCTGACCCTGGTCAACACCCACGGGCCGGTCGTCTGGTCGGCCCGCCCCGACTTCCCCCGCGAGGTCGCCGACCCGAACGCCGACCCCCACTACGCCACCATGCCGGACGACGCGCAGGCCCCCAGCGCCGTCGTGCTCGGCCCGGCCACCGTGCCGTCGTACCGGCACATCTTCCGCAGCCTGTGGCCGGCCGGCATCGCGCACGCCCTCACCGAGCTGCACCAGGCCGCCGAGGAACGGCAGGATCCGTTGCGCCGGGGGCAGTACCACCTGTCGCTGTGCAAGCTGTGGCAGGACCTGACCCTGCGGCTCGGCCCGCCGGAACTGCTCTCCTCCACCCCGCCCGAGCCGTTGACCGACGACGACCTCAAGGCCATCGTCGCCGCCGGTGACGAGGCGGCCCGACCGTGAGGGGGACCGCGCAGGCCACCTCCTGGTTGCGCCGCTACCGGCCGCGTCCGGCCGCGACCTGGCGCCTGGTCTGCTTCCCGTACGCCAGCGGCAACGCGACCTTCTACCGACAGTGGGCCGTACGGCTGCCCGCCGAGGTGGAGGTCGTGGCGGTGCAGTACCCCGGTCGGCTGGACCGCATCCACGAGCCGTGCGTACGGGACATGGACACGATGGTCGACGGGATCGTCGCCGCGCTGCAACCGTTGCTGCACACCGACTTCGCGCTGTTCGGGCACAGCATGGGTGCCGCCGTCGCGTACGAGGTGGCGCACCGGCTCGAACACGGTCTCGGCGCTCCGCCGCGCCGGCTGATCGTCTCCGGTCGGCCGGCCCCGCAGCACCACCGGCCGGGCGTCAAGCACCTCGGCAGCGACGAGGAACTCTGGGACGAGCTGCGTCGCCTCGGTGGCACCACCGACGAGGCGTTGGCCCACCCGGAGCTGCGCAGCGCGTTGATGCCCACGCTGCGGGCCGACTACCGGCTCGTCGAGACCTACCGGCCCACCTTCGGTGCGCCGCTGTCGGTGCCGGTCACCGCGATCACCGGCGACGACGACCCGGAGGCACACGTGCCCGAGGTCGCCGACTGGCGGCGCTGCACCACCGCCGACTTCCAGCTCCGGGTGCTGCCCGGGCACCACTTCTACCTGATCGACCGGCAGGCCGAGGTACTCGACCACCTCCGCGAGGCGCTCGGCCTGCCCGCCGGTCAGCCGCACTGACCGTCGAACGCCGTCGGCCCGCCGCCCTGCCGGCCCGGCTCCGGCCCGGAGCGGGCGGTCAGGGCGTTGCGGGCGGTCCGGCCGGTACCGGCTCGGCGGAGCGGAGTCGGCCGGCCAGGTAGTCCTGCCACATCAGGCGACGGCGGGGTTTGCCGCTGCTGGTGCGGGCCACCGCGCCGGCCGGTACGACCACCGCCTCCACCGGCACCCCCTCCGCGGCGACCTCGGCTGCGGCGCACGCCGCCGACAGCCAGCCCGGCTCGGGTCGGACCAGCAGCAGGACCACCCGGGGTGCGTCACCGACCTGCCCGAGCAGGGCGGTGATCCGCCCGACCGGCGCACCGCAGGCCGAGACGACCGCCGCCTCGACGTCCTCGGCGAGGAGCATCCGCCCGCGCACCTTCACACCGTCACCGAGGCGGCCCAGCACGAACAGTTCCCCGTCGACGAGGAAACCCGCGTCGCCGGTGTGCACCTCCCCGTCGACCAGTCGGGTGCCGCTGGCTGTGCCGTCGGCGTTCGCCGGCAGATAACCCGCCGCCACGGACGGGCCACGCACCACGATCTCGCCGACCGTGCCGTCGACGACGACCCGGCCGTCGTCGTCCACCACCGTCACCTGCGCACCGGCGAGTGGACGCCCGCAACCCACCACCTCACCCTGCCCGACGGTGGCGGTACGCCAGCCGGTGTCCAGCGGTACGCCCGTCACCGACAGCGTCGCCTCGGCCAGCCCGTACGCGGGCAGCAGCGCCTCGCGGCGCAGCCCGTGCGGTGCGGCGAAGCGGACGAACTCGGTCAGCAGGGCGGGCTGGATCCGCTCCGCGCCGACGATCACCGCCCGCCACGCCGAGAAGTCCATGCCGGCGAGGGCGTTGCGGGGCACCCGCCGGATGATGTGGTCCAGCCCGAAGGCCGGCATCGCGGTCAGTCGGGCACCGTGGCGGCCGAAGCACTCCAGGTAGCGCAGCGGTCGGCGGACGAAGTCGCCCGGCGACATCAGCCACAGGTCCGACCCGGTGGCCACCGGTGCCAGCAGACAGCCCACCAGGCCCATGTCGTGGTGCACGGGCAGCCAGGAGGCGGTGGGGTCGTCGGGGGTCATCCGCAGCCACCGCTGGATGCCGGCGACGGTGGCGGCAAGCGCCGGACGGGGCACCCGGACCCCGCGTACCCGACCGCTGCTGCCCGAGGTGAACTGCACAAGCGCCGGCCCATCCGGCGTCGGTGCCGCCGCCCATCGGCCGTCGACGCCGGCGAGCAGCCCCTCACCGTCGTACGCGGGCACGCCCGCCCCGGCGCAGACCTCGGCCACCAGGGGCAGCGCCGGGTCGTGCACGACCAGCCGGGGCGTACTGGCCCGCAGCACGCCACGCAGGTGCTCGGCCCAGCGTTCCCGGTCACCGAAGGGTGGTGGCGGTGCCACAGGTGAGGCGGCGGCACCGGCAAGCATGCTGCCGAACAGCAGCCCCACGAACCGTGGACCGGTCGTTTCCACTATCGACACCACGTCGCCCGCGTCCACCCCGGCGTCGCGCAGCGCCGTCGCGTACCGGCGCACCAGGTCGGCCAGTTCGGCGTACGACCAGAGCCGCCACGATCCGTCGGGTTCGGCGAACCGGATGCCGCGCCGCTCGTCGGGCCGGTCCAGCCAGGCGAGCGGGCCGGTCACGCGGGCGCCGCCTCGATGATCGGGAACATCGGGGTGGAGATGCTGCGCACCAACTCCAGGCCGGCGCGGTTCAGCAGCTCGCGCTGTTGGTCGAGGGTCCGCGCGCCGCCGGCGGTGAGGGTGTGCATGAGCAGGTCCATGCGGCGTGCCAACGCCGGCACCTCGGCCTCCTGCCGTCCGGCCTCCATGATGAACAGCCGGCTGTGCGGCTTCATCGCGGCCCGGACGCGGCCCAGGATGCCCACCACCTCGTCGTCGCTCCAGCTGTAGAGGATGCGCTTGAGCACGTACGCGTCGCCGCCGGGCGGGATCGGCCCCTCCAGGAAGCTGCCCGGCACCACCTCCACCCGGTCGGCCACTCCGGCGGCGGCCAGCACGGCGGGGGCGTTCGCCACCACACCCGGCAGGTCGAACAGCACCCCACTGGCACCGCGAACCCGGCGCAGCAGGCTGGCCAGGAACCCACCGTTGCCGCCGCCGACGTCGACGATGCTGTCGAAGCGCTGCCAGTCGCAGGCCCGCAGCACCGCCAGCAACTCCATGCTGGTGACCCCGCTCATCACCTTGTCGAAGGCCTCGCCGTCCTCGGGCTGGTCGCGCAGGTGTTCCCACATGGACCGGCCGTGCACCACGTCGAACGCGGGCCCACCGGTGCGGATCGACTCGGGCAGCCCCTCCATAGCCCGGGTGCACGCCACCGGGGAGAGGAAGATGTCGCGGGCCGAGTAGGGGTGCTCCTCGCGCAGCAGATCAGACAGCGGGGTCAACGCCACGCTGTCCGGTTCCACCAGCTCGAACACCTCCCGGGTCGCGAGGTACTCCAGGGTCTTGCGGAGGGTGGGCTCGTGGGTCCCGGTCGCCTGGGCCAGCCGGGACATCGGCATCGGCCCGTCCACCAGGTGGTCGGCCACGCCGAGCAGGCATACCGCCCGGATGGTGTACGGCAGGAGGTAGTCGCCGAGCTCAAGAAGCTTGAAGATCGAATCGGCGTCGATGGTGCGCCTGGTGCCCACGGGTGTCTCCGTCCCTTCGCGTGAGGCTCCGACGGCCGACGGCCGCCGGAGTCGCGTGGCGGGGCGTCAGGAATCGGCCTCGTCCAACTCGGCCTGCAACTTCCTGGACGCGAGCCGGCGCCACGCATCGGTGATCAGCTCTCGCAGCTGTGTCGGGTCGACCGTCGCCAGCTCGACGAAGGTCCAACCGCTCTGCCCGTACTTGTTGTTCGGCGCCGAGAAGGTCGCCGGGTCCTGGCTGATGAGCGCCGCCTGCTCGGCGACGTCGATCCGCAACCCCATCACTCCGGGCCGGGGCAGGGTGCAGAAGATCTTGTTGCTGACCCGGAAGTCGGTCACGTCGAAGTGCGCCGACTGGTGCGCTCCGGGGAGCGACAGGGCGATGCTGCTGACGGTTTCGGGGCTGACCACTGCGGCCTCCTCGGTTGTCGACGGACTGCGTCACGCTAACGTCCGTCGGGTGCGGTCGGGGTGATCTCGTCCGGGTCGGCACGCCGCAACAGCCGCTCGGCCACCCGGTCGTGCGGGTCGTCACCGAAGCCGGGGTAGGCCTCCAACCACAGCGCCCGGCGCAGCCACCGGTGCAGCGGGTACTCCCAGGTCACTCCCATTCCGCCGGTGATCTGGATGGCCGTCTCGCAGGTGCGTACCGCCGCGCTGCGCGCCACCAGCACCGCCTCGTCGACCGCCTGCGCGCCCGCCTCGGTCTCGTGCTGCACCAGCCAGGCGGCGCGGTAGGCCAGCGACCGGGCCGACTCGGTGTCGACGTACGCCTCGGTCAGCTGGTGTGCCACGGCCTGGAAGCTGCCGATCGGCCGCCCGAACTGCTCCCGCTGGCGGGCGTGCGCCACGGCCATGTCCAGCGCACCCGCCGCGACCCCGACCGCCTCGGCGGCCAGCAGCACCCCGCCGCGCAACCGGGCGGTACGCGCCGCCTCCGCCGCGCGGTCCGGCCCGACGAGCAGCCGTGCCGGCGTGCCGTCGCACCGGACCCGGGCCATCCGGCGCAACGTGTCCAGCGTGGACAGCTCCGCCACGACCAGTCCGGCGGAGCCGGTGTCGCAGGCGAAAACGGCAGGCCCCTGATCGGTGTCGGCGCGTACCACGAGACAGCGCACCGCGCCGGCCTGCGGGACCGCCGCGACCTGCCCGGTGAGGGTCCACCCCTGCGGCGAGCGGGCGGCCCGCACCGTGCCGCCGCCGTCGGCGAAGGTGGCCGGGACGGTCAGCCGCTCCCCGGCGGCCCGGGCGTACGGTGCGGCAAGCGCGACAGTCGTCCACCACGGTGTGGGGTGCAGGCAGCGGCCGCTTTCCTCGGCCAACAACGTCAGCTCGACCATGCCCAGGTCGTCGTCGAGCCAGCCCTGCCGGATCAGCTCGGGCCAGGCACCGGCCTCGCTCCCGCCGGGACCCTCCGCCAGGGCACACACCCGCAGCGGCGGGTAGTGCCGCTCCAGGTGGTCCCGGGCGGCCTGCCGGATCTCCCGCTGCTCATCGGTGAGGGCAAAGTCCATGGTCATCTCCGTGTCGTCGCGGGCCGGTGGTCACTGGCGGGACCTGGGCAGGCCCAGCACGCGCTCGGCGACGATCCCGCGGAGGATCTCGGAGGTGCCGCCCTCGATCGTGTTGGCCCGGCTCCGCAGCCGCTGCCGCTGCCAGTACCCGTGCCAGGCGGCGTCACCGCCGTCGAGCAGCGCCGCCGGACCCTGCAGGCGCAGCGCGAGCGCGCAGACCCGCTGGTGCAGCAGCGACCATTCGAGCTTGAGGATTGAGGATTCCGCGCCGGGCTCGCCGGAGCGGCGCAGCGCGGCGAGCGACCGGTAGCCGGTGAACCGCAGCCCCTGCAACCGGGCGTGCAGCACGGCCAGCTCGCGGCGGACGGCCGGGTCGTCCTCGGCACCGACCTCGCGTACCAGCCGCAGCAGCCGGTCGAACTGCGCGACCAACCGGGCGGTGAGGGTGATGCCGAACGTGCCCCGCTCGTGGGCCAGCGTGGACAACGCCACCGACCAGCCCTTGCCGACCTCGCCCACGACGTCTGCGTCGTCGACCCGCGCGTCGGTCAGGATGATCTGGTTGAAATCGGTGTCGCCGTTGAGCTGCCGCAGCGGCGACACCTTCACACCCGGTGCCCGCATGTCCAGCAGGAAGCAGGTCAACCCCTGGTGCTTCGGCTCGGCGGGGCCGGTACGGGCCAGCAGCAGGCAGTAATCGGCCAGATGGGCGTAGGAGGACCAGACCTTCTCGCCGTCGAGCAGGTAGCCGTCCGGCTCCGCCCGCCGCGCCGAGGTGCGCACCGCCGCCAGGTCCGAGCCGGCCTCCGGCTCGGAGAACCCCTGACAGAACAGGGTACGACCGGACAGGATGCCGGGCAGGTAGCGCGCCTTCTGCTCGTCGGTGCCGTGCGCGATGAGCGTCGGACCGACCATGTTCATGCCGATGATGTTGATGTGATCCGGCGCGCCCGCGCGGGCCGTCTCCTCGACGAAGATGGCCTGGTAGGCGGCGCTGAGCCCACGTCCGCCGTACTCCCTGGGCCAGGTGATGCCCGCGTAGCCGGCCGCGGAGAGATCGCGGCTCCACTCGCGCAGCTCGGCGGTGCTCCAGGTACGGGACGGGTCGTCGTCCGGCAGGCGGGACCGCAGCCAGTCGCGCAGCTCGGCGCGGAACGCGGCCTCGGCCGGGTCGTCGTGCAGGTTCAACGCCGTCCTCGCTTCCTGGCGGCCGGTTCCGGGCGCCGCATGCTGGTCACCGTCACGCCGGCCGCACCGCGAGCGGCACCTGGTCGTACGTGCGGAAGTTGAAGCGCGGCCGGCGCACCGGCTCGCCGTCGAGTTCGATGGCACGGGTACGACCCAGCAACCGATCGAAGACGGCGACGCCCTCGGCGCGGGCCAGGGCCGCACCCAGGCAGTGGTACACGCCGGCACCGAAGCTGAGGTGCTGGTTGGGTCGCCGGCCGACGTCGAAGCGGTCCGGCTCGTCGAACTGCTCCGGGTCCCGGTTGGCCGACCCGACCAGCAGATACAGGACGCGGCCGGGCCGGATGACCCGGTCGGCGACCTCCACCGGCTCCAGCGGGCTGCGCATGGTCACCTGGATCGGCGCCTCGTAGCGCAGCATCTCCTCGATCGCGGTGGCGGTGCCGGCGGTCCCGGCCCGCAGCCGGGCAAGCTGGTCGGGGTGCTCCAGCAGGGCGACCATGCCGTTGGTGATCATGCCCATCGACGTCTCGAAGCCGGCGTAGAAGACGGTGATGGCGTTGTCGACGATCTCCTCGCGGCGCAGCCGCTGCCCGTCCGACTCGGTGGTCGCCATCCGGGTCAGCAGGTTGTCGCCGCCCGGACCGTTCTCGACCAGGTCGCCGAGGTATTCGCGCAGCCATCGCAGCGACCGGACCGCCTCGTCGATGTCCCGGTCGTTGCCGAACGCCACGTCGCTGAAGGCCCGGACCAGCTGCGCCGCGTGCGGCCACAGCAGCGACCGGTCGGCGGCCGGCACCCCGAGCAGATCGCAGATCACCATCAGCGGGAAGGGCAGCGCCAGGTCGGCGACCAGGTCCATCCGGCCGGTCGCCAGCACGGGTTCGAGCAGATCGTCCACGAGGGAGGTCATGCGTTCGCCGAGCCGCCGGACCAGGCCGGGGCTGAACGAGCTGACCAGTACCCGGCTGGCGAGCCGGTTGCGCTGGCCGAGGTTCTGCCCGGACAGGAAGCCGCTCAGCTCCGGGTCACCGACGGTGAAGCGGTAGTACTGCTCCGGCAGGGTCTTGGTCAGCCGCTGGTCCTTCAGCAGGGCGGCCACCTCGCGGTAGCCCGGCACCACCCACTGCCCCGGCCCGTTGCTGAGCACGGCGCCGGTGCGGCGCAGCTGCTCGTACGTGGGGAACGGATCGGCCAGCAGCCGAGGGTCCGAGACGTCGAAGCTGACCCGTGGCGCGCGAACGGCTGTCATAGGGGCCTCCCGACGGACCGGTACGGCGTGCACGCCCCGCGTCCGCCGCCGATTATTCGGGCTCCGCGAAACTCGTGTCAAGGAGTGTTTGCGGAGACTGTTCGAGTATCTTCGAAACCCTCGTAACCACACGCGTACTGCGGTAGCGTCGCGGCCATGCGAGAGGAACCGGCTTCGGTGGGTCAACGCCTTCTGTGGCTGATGGACCACTATCGAGGGCAGCAGCACTCCCTCAACGAGCAGGTCGTGTGGCACCTGCGCGGAGACTGCGACGTCGCCGCCCTGCAACGCGCGGTCGACCTGCTGCACGAGCGACACGAGTCGCTGCGGACGACGTTCGTCGCCCGGAAACGCCAACTCGTCCAGGTGATCAACCCGCCGCGTCCGGTCGAGCTGCTCCGGGTGGACACCTCCGGGCACGCCAACCCCCGTCAGGCCGCCCGCGAACACATCGCCACCGAGCTGTCCACCGCCGTGGACTTCGGGGTGTGGCCCACCCGCCCCACCCTGATCACCGTCGGCCCCGAGCACCACATCTTCGTGCTGACCATGCACCACTACGTCAGCGACGACTGGTCCAACGCGCTGCTCTCCCGCGACATCCGGGCGCTCTACCAGGGCGAGGAACTGCCGGAGATCGGCTGGCAGTACGCCACCTGGGCGGACTGGCAGCGGGAGCGGATCTCCGGGTCGGACTCGACAGCGCTGTTCGACCACTGGCGCGGTCAGCTCGACGGCGCACGACTGGTGCGTCTGCCCGAGCGTGCCGAGGTCCCTCGCGGCCCGAACGAGCCGGCCTGGGTGTCGGTGGAGCTGACCATCGACGCACACGTCGTGCAGGGGCTGCACCAGCTCGCCCGCCGGCAGCGCACCACCCTCTTCCCGGTGATGCTCTCCCTGTTCTACCTGGTGCTGCACCGGGCCACCGGCCAGTCGGACCTGACGGTGGCGTCGCTGTTCGCCAACCGCAGCCGGCCGGAGGTCCGCGACACCGTCGGCTTCTTCGTCTCCATGGTGCTGCTGCGCGGGCGGGTGGACGACGCCGAGCCCTTCACCGACCTGCTGCGACAGGTACGAAACGTGGTGATGGAGGGCCTGCGCTACCAGGAGTTGCCGGCGCAGCTGCTGCCGCCCGGCACGGTCACCGGCGAGGGCCGTACCGACGACGTCATGTTCCAGCTGCTCGGGTCGTTCGTGCCGCGCGCCGACATGAGCGGCGACGAGCTGGACGACCTGGAGGCGCAGCTGGAGCGCAGCCGCTTCGCGCTGGAGTTCGTCGTCGTACCGCAGGACGAGACGCTCACCGCCGTCCTGATGTGCGACCGCGACCGGTTCACCCCGGACTGGGCGCAACAACTGGTCAAGGACTACGTGCAGCTGGCCGCCGCCGTGGTCGCCGACCCGCACCGCCTACCGAACTCCCCGTCCTGAGCCGCCGCAGCAGTCCGGCCCGCCGCCGCTGCAGCGGTCTGGCGGCCGCCGTTACGGCGTTGTGGCGGTGTCCCGGGCGGCCGGTACCCGCCGTTTCGCCGTAACGGAGTCGATCAGTTGGGCGGCCCGGGTGGTGGGTGGCCCGAATTCCTACCCAGACGAACGGTGGTGGTCGGCGATGCGCGCCGACCACCACTGCTCGCATCGGGTCAGCTGGCCTTGGGGAGCTCCCGCAGGCCGAAGGCGACGCCCTGGTTGTCGCGGCACTCGGCGAACGCGCCGTAGTCCGGGCTCGGCGGACGCAGCGGGCCCACCTCTCCGCCCAGCTCCTTGACCCGCTCGACGGCCGCGGCCAGGTCGTCGACCGCGAAGTAGACGATGATGTGCGGCGGGTCGGTGTCCGGGTGGGAGCCGGCCTCCAGGCCCGCGGGCGCGCCCGGCATCTCGATGTACGACCCGTGGGTGAGCATCGTGAACTTCCAGCCGAACAGCGCCTCGTAGAAGTCCCGGGTGCGTTCGGGAACCGGGACTGCAAACTCGATGAACGAAGGTTCTCCTGCCACGGCGCCCTCCGGTGCGTGATCTGTCAGGAAAGATGTCCTAGCATCATAACGGGCATTGACTCGTCTTTTGCAGACACACAAGGATGCTAGTAAAGACGAGTTCTGGTGGTTGGCGGGTCAGCCACCGCGGCAGCCAACGCGGCCACCGGGCTCATGGGCCCGCACCACCGGCCCCTCTCGGGGCCCCGTTAACGGAGGGCACTGCTGTGACTGTCTCCATCGACGAGTCCACGAGCCTGCGACAGGCGCGCGAGATCGCCGACGAGGTGTTCTTTCCGGCCGCGCTGGCGGTCGACGCCGCTGACCGCGTACCCATCTCCCACCTGGACCTGCTCGCCGAGCAGGGCTTCTACGGGCTGGCCGCGCCCCCGGACTTCAACCGCCTCGACCTGCCGAGCTTCCCCGCGGTGTGCCGGGTCATCGAGACCCTCGCCAGTGGCTGTCTCACCACCACGTTCCTCTGGGCCCAGCACCACAACGCGGTGATGGCGGCGGCCAACACCGGCAACGCCGAGCTGCGGGCGGCCTGGTTGGAACCGTTGGCGACCGGGCAGCGCCGGGCGGGGCTGGCGATCGGCGCGGCGGTACGGCCCGGTCCGGCGGCGCTGTCGGCCACGCCGGTCGACGGGGGATTCCTGTTCTCCGGCGCCGCGCCGTGGGTGAGCGGCTGGGGCCTTGTCGACACGATCTACGTGGCCGCCCGGCTCTCCGACGACACGCTGGTCTTCGCGCTTGTCGACGCCGCGACGAGTGACACCCTGACCACCGAGCCGCTGCGCATGTCGGCGGTGAACGCCAGCAGCACGGTGACTGTCACCTTCGACAACCACTTCGTACCTGCCGACCGGGTCGCCAACCAGATGCCGCTGGAGGCGTGGCGACAGCGGGACCCGGCGACGCTGCGCTTCAACGGTTCGCTCGCGCTCGGCGTGGCCGACCGGGCGATCGAGTTGGCGGACGAGCCGCGCCTGCGCTCGCAGCTCGACGCCGTCCGGGACCGTCTCGACAGCGCCGACCCGGAGACCATGCCCGCCGCCCGGGCCGCCGCCTCGGAGTTGGCGCTGCGGGCCAGCGCGAACCTGGCCGTGGCCGCCGGCAGCCGGGCCGTCCTGCTCGACCAGCATGCCCAGCGACTGGTGCGGGAGGCGACGTTCCTGCTGGTCTTCGGCTCCCGCCCGGGCATCCGCGACGCCCTGCACACCACGCTCACCACCGCCACGGGCGTCGCCTGACACCCCGGCGACGGAGCAACCCCGGCGACGGAGCAACGGCCGGCGGGCAACCTTCCGGCACCACGGTTGCCCGCCGCCGTATCGACATCCGGGCCCGCGACGTGAAGAACGTCGTCGCGGGCCCGTGCCGGTTATCGCATCTCGTCGATCAGCCGGGCGACGGCGTCGGCGTGCTCGCCGTCGACCACTGTGAAGTGATCGGCCTCCAGCATGTGGAAGCGGGCCGGTAGCTTGGCCGCGGCGTGCCGCAGCGGCGACAGGTAGCCGGCCGCCGGGCCGACGAGCCCTCGCGACGCCTCCACCACGTCCAGTTCCAGGCCGTCCTCGGGGACGAGCGAGTACCGCAGCAGCGCCCGGGTGTTGGCCTCGAAGACGTCGTACATCGCCTGCACCTCCGCGTACGTCACCGATTTCAGCTCTTTGAGCTGCGGGGGCGGGGCCGCCCAGATGCGGCGGAGCGTCTCCTGGGCGAGGTTCGGGGTGCACGGGTCGATGGGCACCTCCACCGGCGTACCGGCGAGGTTGTGCAGGAACGCCTTCACGAGCGCGGTGTCGTCGACCGTCGGGTGGGCGCCGCAGCCGATCCACGGGTCGATGAGCAGTACGGCGCACTCGCGGCCCTGCCGCCGCAACTGCCGGGCCATCTCGTACGCCACCACGCCGCCCAGCGACCAGCCGGCGAGCCGGATCGGCCGGTCCGGCGGCTCGTTCGCGAGCGTGGGCGCGAGTTCGGCCAGGTAACCGGCGGCCAGCTCCTCGATTGTCACTCCCGGCTGCGCCGGGTTCGGCGCGGCCAGGCCCAGCACCCGGTGCCGGGCGCCCAACTCGGCGAGCAGTGGGCGGTAGCAGAGCAGGTCGCCGCCGACCGGGTGCACCAGGATCAGCGGGCGATGCCCGTTGTCGGAGAGCGCGACCAGGTTGCCCGCCGGTTCGGCGTGACAGGCCGGGTCGAGCAGGGCGGCGATCTCCGCGATGGTGCCCGAGGTGTAGAGCGTGGCCAGCGGCAGCCGTCGCCCGAACTGCTGCTCGATGCGGTTCATCAGCCGTGCCGCCAGTAGCGAGCTGCCGCCGTAGGCGAAGAAGTCGACCGAGCGGCCGACCTCCGGCACCTCCAGCAGCTCCTGCCACAGCGCGGCAAGCGTCCGCTCGGTGCTGGTACGGGGAGCGTCGTCGCCGACCTGCCGGGTCGCCCCCACGCCGGCGGCCTGCTCGGCCAGCTGCCGCCGGTCGACCTTGCCGTTGGCGGTGAGCGGCAGTCGCTGCCGTACGTCGATGCTGCGCGGCACCATGTATTCCGGCAACCGGGACGCGAGGTGGTCCTTCAGCTGGGTGACCAGCTGCTCGGCCGGGGTCTGCGAGGCGACGAAGGCGACAAGCGACACGGCCCGCCCGTCGGTGCGGGTGACCACGGCGGCGTCGGTGACCGCCGGGTGGGCCAGCAGCGCCGCCTCGATCTCGCCGAGTTCCACCCGGAAGCCGTTGACCTTGACCTGCGGGTCCTCCCGGCCGAGGAACTCCAGCGTGCCGTCGGGCCAGTAGCGGGCCCAGTCGCCGGTGCGGTAGATCCGTTCCTGCTGCCGTGGGTGCACCAGGAACGAGGCGGCGGTCAGTTCGTCGTCGCCCAGGTAGCCCAGGGCCAGGCCGCGTCCGCCGATGAACAGCTCACCCGGCACCCAGTCCGGGCGGTCCCGCAGGCCGGCGTCGAGCACCTGGAAGCGCTGGTTGCGCAGCGGATGACCGTACGGGATCGAGATCCAGTGCGGCGGTACGCGTACCGGCACCGGGTGGTAGTTGGACCAGATCGACGCCTCCGTCGCGCCGCCGAGGCTCACGCAGGCCGCGTGCGGCGCGATCTCCGCCAGCTCCGCGCCGAGGTTGATCGGCACCCAGTCGCCGCTGACCATGGCCAGCCGCAGCTCGGTGAGCGTACGTCGACCGCTGGTGCGGACGAACTCCACGAACATCGCCAGGTACGCCGGCACGCTGTTCCACACCGTGACGCCGGTGGCCTGACACAACTCGTAGAGGTGGGTGACCTCGCGCTCCTGCCCGGCGGTCGGTACGACCACCGTCCCGCCGGCGGCGAGCATCCCGAACACGTCCCACACCGACAGGTCGAACGTGTAGTCGGAGACGGCGAGCACCCGGTCGCGGGGACTGAGCCCGAACCGCTCGTTGATGTCGACGAGCGTGTTGACCACGCTGCCGTGCGAGATCATTACGCCCTTCGGCGTGCCGGAGGTGCCGGAGGTGAAGATGACGTACGCCAACGACTCCGGGCTGGTCTGCACCGCCGGCCGCGCCGCACCGTCCTGCCGGGCGATGGCGTTGGCGATGTCGATGCTGCGCCCACCGGCGTACGGCTCCTCGTCCTGGATGCTGCGGTCGGCCAGCAGCACCCGCAGTCCACAGATCTCGGCCACCTGCTCGCGTCGACGGCGCGGCCACTGTGGCGAGACCGGCACGTACGCGGCCCCGGCCATCAGCACCCCGAGCAACGCGACGATCTGGTGTGCCCCGCGCAGCGCCTGCACGCCGACCACCTCGCCCGGCCGTACGCCTGCCTCGACCAGTTCCGCCGCGACCGCGTTTGCCTGGTCGCGCAGCTGGGCGTAGGTGATCTCCCGGCCGTCGGCGATCACCGCGAGCCGGTCCGGCTGCCGCTCGGCCTGCTCCTCGAAGAGCTGGTGCATGGTGGCCACCCGGGCCGGTGCGGCGGTGTCGTTGACCTGCTCGCGGACCTTGAGCTGAGCTGCCGGGGTGAGATCGAACGACTCCATCCCCCAGGCGTCGTCCTCGGTGGCCAGCCGGATCAGCAGGGACCGGTAGGCGGCGAACATGTCGTCGATCATGCCCGCCGGGTAGAGGTCGTCGGCGCTGTCCCAGGTGGTGACCAGGGCGCCGCCGGCCACGAAGACCTGGTGGTCCAACGCGACCTGCGGCGTACGGACCTTGCCCTCCAGCCGCTGCCAGCCGAGATGCTCCAGGAAGACGCCGGTGTCCGGATCCCCGACGCCGAGCATGCTCGTGAACACCACAGGCATCAGCGCGTTGCGGGCGTTGCCCGTGCGCTGGTTGAGCTGACGGATGACGGAGACTCCGCCGAAGGAGGAGTGTTCCATGTCCTGGAGCAGTTGCCGGCGCCAGGCGCGGGCCCGGTCGAGGAAGGTGCTGCCCTGGCCACCCTGGCGGCACTCCATCAGCAGGGTGCTGCTGAAGTTGCCGATGATCTTGTCGACCTCCGGGTGGAACGGCAGCCGGTCGCCGTACATGATGTTGATGGTGAAGTCGGGGTTCTTCGACCAGTGCCGCAGCACCTCGCAGAACGCCGCGCCCAGCACCATCGTGCCGGTGAGCCGGCTCTTCCTGATCCGCGCGGCAAGGCTTGTCCACTGCTCGGCGGTGAGCTTGAAGACCCGGCGTACCAGGCGTGGGCTGGGGTCGCCGGTCATCCGGCGGCGCGGCAGCTCCGGTGCCGCGGGCAGGGTGTCCAGGCGGTCGAGCCAGTAACGGCGGGCCCGCTCGTGCTCGTCGCTGTCCTTGCGTCGCTCGACCTCGTTGCGGTACTCGCGGAAGGTGTACCGCAGCGGGGGCAGCGACTCGCCGTCGAGCAGGGCCCGCAGCTCCTGGGCGAAGATCTCACCCGAGAATCCGTCGATGGCCAGCAGCCGCGCGCAGACCTGCACCACGATGTGGGTGTCCAGGGCGAAGACGAAGACCTCGAACGGCGCGTGCCGGCCGCGGGGCGGTCCCTCGTCGTAGCAGCGCTCCCGGTTGCGGGTGAGCAGCCGCCGGCAGACATGTTCCGGCTGCCCGCGCAGCGACCGGTAGGTCAGCGGTACGGGCAGCTCGTCCTGGACGTGCAGCAGGCCCGTTTCGTCGAACGACGCGCGGAGCATCTCGTGCCGGCGCATGAGCTGGTGCAGGGCCGAGCTGAAGGCCCGGATGTCCAGCTCCTGGCAGGCGTATTCCTCGAAGAAGAGGGCAGGACCACCGAGCTGGAAATCGCCCAGCTCGCCGAGCAGGTACGCGTACTGCAGATCGCTCAACGGTGCCGAGTGGGCCCCCGAACCGTCCGCGCGCGACGGTGCCGGCGGCGGGGCCTGTGGGACGCTGGCTGACGAAGGGTGGTGCTCCGATCTGGCGATGTCCATGACGTTCCCTCGGGATGGCCGGTTGACAACGAAGTGGTACGAATGCCCCCGCCCGGAGGTGTGCCCCGGACGGGTTCTTGAACTGCGGTCGACCGGTGACTGCTGGCGACCGGTGAGGGAGAGGTGCGAGCCGGGCGACGGCTACCGGGCGGCGGCCCGTAGTTCGTCCACCGCGCCGGTCAGTTCCGCCGGGGTGGGCCGGTCGAAAACCTCGATCATCGGTAGCTGTACGCCGAAGACGATGTTCACCCAGTGCACGATGGCCGCTGCCGCCATCGAATCGCCTTCGAGGTCGTCGAAGAAGTCGGTGTCCGGCCCCACCTGGCGGCCGAAAATGTTCTTCCAGATGTCGAGCATCTGCTCTTCGCTTGTCACGATGCCTCCCCACGATGTGCCCGGTCGCCGAGCGCGACCGGTACTCACTTCGAAGCAGATGTCGGCCCCCACGAACGGTTGCCGAGGTCATTTATCAGTGTTTTTGTTTCGAGAAAGGCGTCGACGCCCGCCTTGCCCATTTCCCGCCCCCAACCCGAGCCCCGCATCCCGCCGAAGGGCAGCGCCGGATCGAGCACGTGCCAACTGTTGATCCACACGGTGCCGGCGCGCAGTCGACGGCCGACCTGGTGCGCCAGACCCAGGTCGCGGGTGAACACGCCGGCGGCGAGCCCGTACGGGCTGTCGTTGGCCAGCGCCACCGCCTCCTGGACCGTGTCGAAGGGTTGGGCCACCAGCACCGGCCCGAACACCTCCTCGCGGACCACCGGCGCCTGCGGGTCGGCGTCGGTCACCACGGCCGGAGCGCAGAAGAAGCCCGGCGAGTCCGGCACCTCGCCGCCGGTGACCCGGGCCCCGCCGGTGCGGGCCGAGTCCAGATAGGACAGCACCCGGGCGCGGTGCTCCGCGGAGATCAGCGGCCCCATCTCGGTGTCCCGGTCCAGCCCGTCGCCGATCCTGATCGCCGCGGCCCGCTCCCGGATCCCCGCGACCACCTCGTCGAAGACCGGCCGTTGCACGTACAGCCGGGAACCGGCCACGCAGGTCTCACCCTGGTTGTAGAAGATCGCGTGGGCCGCGCCGTCGATCGCCTGCCGCAGGTCGGCGTCGCCGAACACGATGTTCGGTGACTTGCCGCCGAGTTCCAGGGTCACCCGGCGGAAGTCGACGGCCGCGCCCCGCACGATGCTGCGACCGACCTCCGTCGAACCGGTGAAGGTGACCTTGTCGACGCCCGGATGGGCGGCGAGCGCCGCACCCGTGGCGGCGTCGCCGGTGAGGACGTTCAGCACGCCGGGCGGCAGCCCGGCCTGCTGCGTCAGTTGCGCGAGGGCCAGGGCGGACAGCGGCGTCTGCTCGGCGGGTTTGAGCACCACGGTGCAGCCGGCCGCCAGTGCGGGGGCCACCTTCGCCGCCGCCATGTAGAGCGGGAAGTTCCACGGCACGATGGCGGCGACCACACCCACCGGCTCCGGTACGGTCAGCGCCAGGTGCCGCTCCGGGCTGCCGGTGTAGATCGAGGCGTTCTCGCCGTTGAGCCGGCCGGGCCAGCCGGCCATGTAGTGGAACACCGCGGCGGCGGCCGGGACGTCGCCGGCTCGGGCCACCCGCACCGGCTTGCCGTTGTCCAGACAGTCGAGCAGAGCCAGCCGGTCGGCGTTCTCGAGGATCAGGTCGCCGATCCGGTGCAGCATCCGGGACCGGGCCGCCGGCGACATCCGGTGCCATCGGGATCCAGGGCGGCCGGCGGCACCGGCCGCGGCGACGGACCTGGCCACATCGGTGACGCCGGCATGCGCAACCGTCGTGAGTGTCTCTGCAGTGGACGGACGCAAAGACGTCAATTGGCGACGGTCGTCCGCAGCCGACCACTTGCCTGCGATGAACAAGTCTCGCGGCAAATCGTCCAGACAGGACAAAGATAGCCTGTCGGTGTGTGTTGTCGCCGACATGCGAGAGACGCTAGCGCAAATACCAGGCTCGGCATACCCTCGATCCGATCTAGCTGACGGCGCAAATGTTGCAGGTGCAGGGTCTGCCGGCGAGTGCATCGAGGTACGTGATGAGATATCCGCGAAGTGTTTATCGCGTCTTTGACAGGATGCTTTCCAAAAGGCGTGGTAAGCGCAGTTGGCCGACCAGCTTCGCCGACCGGCTGACCCATCCGGTGCCCGGCTCCCGGGCGGTCCGCAAGCTGATCGCCGAGGGCGGGATGAAGCCCGACCTCAGCCAGGTCGACCAGATCCCGGTCCAGCCGGCTGCCGAGCTGCCCCGCGCCGGCGCGGGCGAGGTGGTGACCACCTGGGTCGGACACGCCTCGTTCGTGCTCCAGATCGGCGGGCTCGTGGTGCTCACCGATCCGGTGTGGTCGCGGCGCATCCCCGGGGTACGGCCCCGATTCACCCCACCCGGCCTGCCCTGGGAGGCACTGCCACCGGTGGACGCCGTGGTGATCAGCCACAACCACTTCGACCACCTCGACGCACCCACGATCCGCCGGCTGCCGTGCGACGTGCTGATGCTCGTGCCGGGCGGGCTGGGCTGGTGGTTCCGCCGGCTGGGCTTCACCGCCGTGGAGGAACTGGACTGGTGGGAGAGCGTCCGTCTGGGCGCGGTGCAGTTCCAGTTCGTACCGGTGCACCACTGGAGCCGCCGGACCCTCTTCGACGGCTGCCAGAGCCTCTGGGGCGGTTGGATGCTGGAGGCCGACGCCGACCCTGCCACCGCCGCCCCGGTGCGTCGGGTCTTCTTCGCCGGGGACTCCGCCTACGGGCCGTACTTCACCGAGATCGGGCAGCGCTGCGGTCCGGTGGATCTCGCCCTGATGCCGGTCGGCGCGTACCTGCCCCGCTGGTTCATGAAGCCGCTGCACATGAATCCGGCGGAGGCCGTACGCGCCTGCGGTGACCTGGGTGCCCAGCGGATGGCCACCATGCACTGGGGGACCTTCGCGCTCTCCGCCGAGGCGCCGCTGGAGCCGCTGCGGCAGGCCCGGCAGGCGTGGCAGGCCAGCGGGCGTGCCGCCGAGGACCTGTGGGACCTGGCGGTGGGCCAGAGCCGCACCCTGCACGCCACGGCGACCGCGCCGGCCACCGACTGACCGACACGTCCGCGCCGGCCACCGACTGACCGGCGCGGACGGACCGCGACACCGACCGCCGAGCGGGCGGTGTCGCGGTCGTGGATCAGTCGCTGCTGCGGCCTGCGGTGGCCCGCTCGGGAGAGCCCGTACGGCGGGCGAAGAACCGGTTCGGTGCCAGCGCCGACTTGTACGGCAGCAGCAACGGCAGCCGGTCGCCCACCCGCTGCCGCCAGATGAAGAACTCGCCGCCCTTGTCGCCGAACGGGGCGGGCAGGAACTTGGGCTGGTTGACAGTCACGAACGCCAGCTCGGTGAACTCCGTCTTACGCCGCAGCACCAGGTCCCGCAGGATCTTCCCGCCGGTGTGGCTCGCCGCGATCCCGCTGCCGGTGTACCCGTGGCCGTAGACCATGCCGGAGTCGGTACGGCCGAACTGCGGGATGAAGCTGTGGCTCCAACTGATCAGCCCGCCGTTGCCGTGGCTGAACCGTACGTCGCGCCACTGTGGGAAGAACTCCCGGAACGACGCGCCCAGCTTGTCGAAGGCGTCGTCGTTGCGACGGTGACGGGGATCGGTGTCCCGGTTGCCGAACATGTACCACAGGCCGCCGGCCCAGAGCACCCGGTTGTCGGCGGTCAGCCGGGCCGCGGTGGAGAACGACAAGGAGTTCGCCACCCCTTCCCGCCCCGGCCAGGCCACCCGGCCCAACTGCTCGTCGGTAAGCGGTTCGGTGACCATCAGGTAGTTCCACACCGGCATCTGGCGCGCGTACAGCTCGGGGAACGCGCCCTGCATGGCCTCGGTGGCCACGATCACCTCGTTGGCGGTGATCGTGCCGTGCGGCGTGGTGATCCGCCACTTCCCGTCGACCTTCTCGATGGTCTGCGCCGGGGTCTGCTCGTGCAGCAGCACACCCTGCTCCTGCACCACCCGCGCCAACCCGCGCACCAGCCGGTACGGGTTGAGCAGTGCGCCGCTGACCTTCAGCGCGCCGAGGACCGTCGGTGAGCCGATCCGCTCCTGCGCCTGTTCCCGGTCGAGCAGCCGGAACGAGGTCACCCCGGCCCGCTGCGCCCGCTTGATCTGCAGCTCCAACCGGGCGAGCTGCTTGGTGTCGGTGGCCACCTGGAGGATGCCGGTGTTCTCGTACTGGGCGTCGATGCCGTTCTGCCGGCAGAACCGGCCGATCTCCAGGATCGACCGGGCGACCGCCCGGTACACCCCACCCGCCTTCTCCGCGCCGTAGTACCAGAGCATCCGGCGCAGCACCTTGCCGGCGGTCATCTGCACGAACCCGGCGTTCATGCCCGAGGCGCCCTCGCCGGCGAACTTCGCCTCCAGCACCCGCACCGACATGCCCGGCTCGGCCTGCTTGAGGAAGTGCGCCGCCCACAGCCCGGTGTAGCCCGCGCCGACGATGCACACGTCGCAGGAGGCGTCACCGTCCAGCGGCGGGCCGACCTCGGTGGGTTCGGTGGAATGCCAGTAAACGTCTGTGGACAACTGCGCCATGCGGGTCTCTCCTTAACGACGGGGGGTGGGCAGCGGCCTCACGCGGAGCGGACGGCCAGCGGAAGGCGCTCGAAGGAGCGCAGGCTCCCGTGCTGGCGGCGCAGGGCGTCGCCGTCGGGCGCGATGCCCCGGAAACCGGTGGCGAGCGCGGTGAACGTCAGCTCGCCCATCAGCCGGGCCAGTGCGGTGCCCAGGCAGTGGTGCAGGCCGCCACCGAAGCCCAGGTGCGGGTTCGGGGCGCGGGACAGGTCCAGTTCCGCCGGCCGGTCGAAGACCGCGGGGTCGCGGTTGGCCGCGCCGAGCAGCAGCATCACCGACCGACCGGTCCTGATCTTGTGACCGCCGATCTCGATCGGCTCCCGGGCCACCCGGATCGCGTTCTGGATCGGGGAGTCGAACCGGAGGAACTCGTCGATCGCCGGCCGGACCAGGGTCGGGTCCCGGCGCAGCCGGTCCAACTGGTCGGGGTTGCGCAGCAGCGCCACGCATCCGTTGGAGACCAGCCCCATCGTCGTCTCGAACCCGGCATGGAACAGGAACAGCAGGTTGTCGACGATCGCGGCGACGTCCCCACGCTCCTCGGGCGTGGCCGCCGCGAACATGCCGGCCAGGGTGGAGTCGCCGGGGGTGGCGTCCCGCAGCAGGGCGGTGACGTACTCGCGGAGCCAGGCGACGGCGGCGTCCACACCGTCGCGCTCGTCGGGTTTGAGGTTGGCCGCGTCGAAGACCTGGGCCAGCTCGATCACCCGGGGCAGCACCTGGTCGCGGTCGGCGTCGGGGATGCCGATCAGCCGGCAGATCACCGTGACCGGCAGCGGCACGGCCAGGTCGGTGACCAGGTCGAGACGACCGGCGTCGCGGGCCGGGGCGAGTAGCTCCTCGACAAGCGCGGCCACCGCCGGGGTCATCGCCCGGACCCGGGGCGTACCGAACGCCTGGCCGAGGAACCGGCGGGCGTGGGTGTGCTCCGGCGGGTCCTGGGTGAGCACGATGCGGGTGGGGAACTCGGCCGCGGGACCGTGGCCGAGGGTCAGCCGGATGAACTCCCGGGGGAAGTGGCTGGCCAACCGGCCGTCGCGGAGCAGGGCACTGACCGCGCCGTGGTGGACCACCAGCCACTGCCCGAACTCGCCCCGCACGACCGGGCCCTGGGCGCGCAGCCGCTCGTACTCCGGGTAGGGGTCGTCGGAGCAGGCCAGGTCGACGGCGGCGATCCGGGGCCGGGCGACGGCGTCGGGCAGCGTCACTGCTGCCCGCCGACGCGCTCGGCCCGCCGCGCCCGGTGGTGCTCCCGCATCCGCTGCATGAAGTAGTCGGCGTTGAGCCAGTACAGCTCCAGCCAGATGTTGTCCGGATCGCGCAGCCACACGCCGTGTCCGGCCTCCAGGAACAACTCCTGCACCCCGCCGTGTTCGACGCCCACCGCGTCGAGGTGGGCGACCCAGGTGTGCAGGTCCTCCCGTTCGGGGACGTGGAAGGCCAGATGGTGCAGCCCCACCCGGTGCTCGTCGAAGGGCTCCTCGACCGGCCGGTCGGCCTGCCCGAGGACGATGGAGGTCAGCGCCCGGGAGTGCAGCAGCGTCCGGAAGGTGAACCCCGACTCGACCGGCCGGGCGTCGCGGACCACGGTGAAGCCCAGGGCCCGGCAGTACCAGTCGGTGCTGCGGTCGAGATCGCGGACCGTCAGGTTGATGTGGGTGCCACCGTTGAGCGGGGGTACGGAGTCGTCGGCCACGGAGTTCCTCTCGAAAAGACGGTCACAGGACGGTTCGCATGACGGCGCCGGCCAGGGGCGCCGTACGCCGGAACCGGTCCTCGTACCGGTCCGCGGCGGTGGCCAGCGCGCTGACCCCGCGTACGCCGATGGTCCGCAGCGGTTCCGGCTCCCAGCGGCGCGACAGGTGCCCGGTCCAGAACAGCCGGGTCTCCGGCCGCTTCACCCCGGTCACCAGCGCGGCCAGCGTGCGACCGGCGAGGTTGCTCAGTGCGATGCCCTCGCCGCCGTAGCCGCCGGCATGACCCAGGCCGCTGTCGCGGTCGTAAACCACGCCCGGCTCGCCGTCGCGGTGCATCCCGTACGCCCCGCTCCAGCGGTGACTCACGGGCGCGTCGGCCAGGGCGGGGAAGCTCTCGGCCAGGGACTCGCGCAGCCGGGCGTAGACCCGTTCGCCGGAGCGGTCGGCCGCCTGCGGTCGGGACCCGGTGCGGTATCCCGAACCGCGACCGCCCACCAGCAGCCGGTCGTCGGCGGTGCGCTGGAAGTAGGCGAACTGGTGGCGGGAGTCGGCGACGGTGACCCGGTCCCGCCAACCGACCTCGCGCCACAGCTGTTCCGGCAACGGTTCGGTGGCCAGCGCCCGGGAGATCACCGGCAACACCCGGCGGGCGTGCCCGGGCAGACCGGCCGTGTACGCCTCGGTGGTGCACAGCACGCTGCGGGCACGGATCGTGCCCCGGTCGGTGACCACCAGGCCGGGCCGCAGCTCGATCGCCCGGGTGCCCTCGACCACTGTCACCCCGCGCCGCTCCACCGCCTGCGCCAGCCCGGCGGCGATGGCTGCGGGATGCACCGCCGCACACTGCGGCGTGAATCCGCTCAGCAGCGCCCCGGCGATGCCGACCCGCTCGCTGGTCTCGGCGGCCGACAGAAGCGTCATGTCGGTGATGCCGAGCTTGAGGCGCATGTCCTGCCAGGCCCGCAGTCGGGCGACCTGCGGCGGGGTACGGGCGACGTAGAGCGACCCGTCGCGCCGCCACCCGCAGTCGATCTCCTCGGCGGCGAGGACCCGTTCGATCTCGTCGAGCGTGCGTTGGCCCGCCCGGAAGAAGCGCATGGCGTCCATCGGGCCGTAGCGCTGCACCAGGTTGGCCAGCAGGGCGGGCATCTCCGTGGTGCACCACCCACCGTTGCGGCCACTTGCCCCGTACGCCACGTGCTCCGCCTCGATGACCAGCACGGAGGTCTGTGGCGCCAGCTCGGTCAGGTAGTAGGCGGTCCACAGGCCGGTGAAGCCGGCGCCGATCACGACCACGTCGGCCCGGGTGTCGCCGGACAGCGCCGGTCGCCGCTTCCGCAGGGACGCGGGCAGCGTGTCCAGCCACAGGCTCGCCGGTCGCCCGGGCGCGTCGAGGGAGGCCGTCATGGCGTGCTGCCGCTACCTGCTGGCGGCGGTGGTCAGGTCGCCGAGGACCGCCGCGGCCAGGGCCCGCTTGTCGACCTTGCCGACGTTCGTCAGCGGCAACGCCTCGACGACCTCCAGCCGGTCCGGCAGCTTGTAGTCGGCCAGGCCCCGGTCCCGCAGCAGCTTGCGTAGCTCCACCAGGCTGGGCGCCGGGTCGTCGGCGACGATGACCGCGCAGGTCTTCTCGCCGAGCCGCCGGTCGGGGAACGGGACGACCGCCGCCGCCCGGACCCGCTCGTGGGCCAGCAGGTGCCCCTCGACCTCGTCGGCCATCACCTTCTCGCCACCCCGGTTGATGACGTCCTTGATCCGCCCGGAGATGACCAGGCGGCCATCGGCGTCGAACCGGGCCAGGTCGCCGGTGCGCAGGAAGCCGTCGGGGGTGAAGACGGTCCGGTTGTGCTCGGGTACGGCGTAGTAGCCGCGCAGCACGCACGGCCCGCGCGCCAGCAACTCGCCGACCTCACCTGGCGCGACGGGCTCACCGGCCTCGTCGACGATGAGCAGTTCGTCGTCGGCACACATCGGCGTGCCCTGCGTGGTGGCCGCGGCCTCGTCACCGTCGCCGGGACGGGTGAAGCAGAGCATCCCCTCGGCCATGCCGAACCAGTGGGTGAGCGTGGCACCCAGGGCCGGACGGACCGCGCGGGCGAGGTCGGGTTGCAGCACCGCCCCGCCGACCTCGATGACCAGATCGGACAGGTTCACGTCGAACATGTCGGCGGTCTCGACCCACAGCGACAGCACGGCCGGCATGACCGTGGTGAGGGTGACCCGCTCCTGGGTCATCAGCGGGAAGACCTCGTCCGGGCTGGGGCTGGCGGCCAGCACCGCCCGGCCGCCGACCCGCAGCGCGCCGAGCACGCCGGGGCAGCCGAGGGCGGCGTTGTGTGCGACAGGTACCGCGGCGAGGTAGGCGTGCCGGTGGTCGAACGACATCGCCTCGGCGGTGGCGCGCAGCTGGAAGGCGTAGTCGTCGTGGGTCCGGGGGATCAGCTTCGGCAGCCCGGTCGTCCCGCCGGAGAGCAGGAAGAACGCCACGTCCTGCGGGTCGGGGCGGGGCAGCTCCCGGGCCGGGGCGCGCACCTGCGACCAGGCCAGGAACGGGCCGGGATCGCCGACCACAAGTACGTGTTGCAGCGTGGGGCAGGCGTCGCGTACCTCCTGCGCCACCGTGCGGTGGTCCACGCCGGGCGTCCGGTCGCTCGTCACCAGGGCGACGGCCCCGACGTACTGGGTCAGGTAGGTCAGCTCGGCCCGACGGTGGGCCGGCAGAGCCAGCACCGGCAGCGCGCCCAGGCGGAACAGCGCCACGCAGGTGACCAGGAACTCGACGGTGTTGGGCAGCTGCACGACCACCCCGTCGCCGGGGCGTACGCCCAGCTCGAACAGGCCCGCGGCCAACTCGTCGGCACGGGCGTCGAGTTCGCCGTAGGTGTGCCGGCCCTGGCGCGTCACCACGGCGGTACGCCCCGGGTCACGAGCCTCGTCGGGCCAGTCGGCCCAGGGGCGGAGCAGGTCACCGAGCACCTCACCGCGCCAGTAACCGGCCTCGCGGTATCGGGCGGCGAACTCCGCCGGCCAGGGGGTGAAGCCTTCACGAACAGCCACGGGGCCTCCCGTACGCCGATCACCGGCGGAGCCGGCCATGGGTATCCGTACGCACCGTATCGACGCTCCAGAAGACACACAAGGGTCTGTGCAAAGACGATGCTTGTATTTCCGAGATACGAGTACTCCACTACCGTGGAACACGAGTGCGGACCGAGAGAGGACGGCCACGATGCGGGTACGTGTGGACTTTGACAGCTGTGACAGCAACGGCCTCTGCGCGCTCGCCGCGCCGACGGTCTTCGAGGTACGCGACGACGACTACCTCTACGTGCTCCAGGAGAACCCGCCGCAGGAGCTGTGGGACGAGGTGACGCAGGCCGCCACCGCCTGTCCGAAGCTCGCCATCACGCTGGAGGACCAGTGACCGCGCAGGACCGCGAACCGGTGGTCGTCGCGGCGGTCCGTACCCCCATCGGCAAACGCGGCGGCGCGCTGGCCGGGCTGAAGGGTGTCGAGCTGCTCCGGCACGTGCTGGCCGCGGTCATCGACGCCGCAGGCGTCACGCCCGACGTGGTGGAGCAGGTGGTGGGCGGCTGCGTCACCCAGGCGGGCGAGCAGAGTCTGAACGTCACCCGCAACGCGTGGCTGAGCACCGGCTGGGATCCTGCGGTCGGGTGCACGACCGTGGACGTCTCCTGCGGCTCCGCCCAGCAGGCCAACCACCTGGTCGCCGCGCTGATCGGCAGCGGCGCGATAGACGTGGGCATCGCCTGCGGGGTGGAGTCGATGAGCCGGGTGCCGATCGGCGTCAACCTCTACAACGGACCGGGTCACTACAAGACCGCCGACTATCCGTGGGACGACCCGCCGAAAGCGCAGTTCGGCGGTGCCGAGCGGATCGCCACCCGGCAGGGGCTCACCCGCGCCGACGTCGACGCGTACGGGGTGCTCTCCCAGCAGCGCGCGGCGGCGGCCTGGACGGCCGGGCACTTCGACCGCGAGGTGGTCGGCATCGACGCGCCGGGCGACGGCGAGGACGCCGGCAGTCGTCGGGTCGACCGGGACGAGGGGCTGCGCGAAACCACCCTGGAAGGGCTGGCCAAGCTCACGCCGAACGTGCCCGACGGGGTGCACACCGCCGGCACCACCTCCCAGGTCTCCGACGGCGCGTCGGCGATCCTGTGGATGTCCCGGGGCCGGGCCCGGGCGCTGGGGCTGCGGCCCCGGGCGCGGCTGGTCGCCCAGGTGGTCACCGGCGCCGACCCCTACTACCTGCTCGACGGGCCGGTGGTGGCGACCGGCCGGGCGCTGGAGCGGGCCGGCATGACGCTTGCCGACCTCGACCTGGTCGAGGTCAACGAGGCGTTCGCGGGCGTGGTGCTCAACTGGGCCCAGCAGTACGACAGCGACCTGGAGCGGGTCAACGTCAACGGCGGGGCGATCGCGCTGGGCCATCCGCTCGGCTCCAGCGGCACCCGACTGCTGGTCACCGCGCTGCACGAGTTGGAGCGCCGGGACGCGCAGACCGCACTTGTCACCATGTGCTGCGGGGGTTCGCTGGGCACCGCGACGATCCTGGCCCGGGTGTGACGTGCGGCGCGAGGAGTTCTACCGGGAGGCCCGCGACGACCTCGACGGGCCCCTGCACGGCCTGACCGTGCTGGACGTGACAAAGGTGTGGTCCGGTCCGCTGGCCACCAGCCTGTTCGCCGACATGGGTGCGGACGTGATCCGGGTCGAGTTGCCCTACGGACGCGACGGCGAGGTGCCGCCGGAGATTCCCGGCACGGGCCTGTCCTGGTTCCGCGAGACGGTGAACCGCAACAAGCGCAGTGTCGGGCTGGACCTGCGCCAACCCGACGGCCGGGAGGCGTTCCTGCGGCTGGTCCGCGAGGCGGATCTGGTGGTGGAGAACTACAAGCCCGGCACCCTCGACGAGTGGGGTGTCGGCTACCCCGACTGCCGCAGGGTCCGGCCGGACATCGTGTTCGTCTCCATCACCGGCTGGGGGCAGTACGGCCCGGACATCGACCGCCCGGCGTACGACCCGGTGGTGCAGGCGGCGAGCGGCTGGATGGCACTCAACGGCGACCCTGCGGGACGCCCGGTCCGCGCGCCCACCTTCCTCGCCGACGAACTGGCCGGCCTGCACGCGGCCGTCGGCGCGCTGGCCGCCCTGGCGCACCGGGACCGCACCGGCGAGGGTCAGCACGTCGACGTGGCCATGCTCGACAGCCTGCTGGCCAGCAGTTGTGGCCTGTTGACGCTTGCCGCTACCGGCGCGCCGCCGGCCCGGTGGGGCAACCAGACCGACTTCGCGGTGCCGTCGAACGTCTACCGCTGCCTCGACGGGGAGGTCTATCTCTCCGTCGCTCTCGACAAACACTGGCGGGCGTTGGCCGAGACGCTGGGCCGCCCGGAGCTGGCCCGGGCGCCCGGCTACGGGCGGGGCGCCCAGCGCCGCGAGAACCGGGTCGAGGTCGACGGCCTGGTGGCGCAGTGGTGCGGCAGCCGTACGGTCGACGAGGTCATGGCGGCGTTCCGCGCCGCACACCTGGTCGCCGAGCGGGTACGCACGTTCAGCGAGGTCGCAGTTGATCCGCAGGTGTCGGCGCGGGACATGCTCCAGCCCACGGTGCTGCACAACGGCACCGTCGCGCCGCTGACCGGTCCGGCGGTGAAGTTCTCCCGCACCCCGACCCGGATCCGCCGGGGTGCCCCGGCGGCCGGCGCGGACAGCCGTGACGTGCTGCGGGACGCCGCTCCACAGCCCGACGGCGCATAGGGTCCCATAGTATCTGCGTGCGTTTTGCGTGTGTCCTGCTGCTTCTATTGATGTCAGGCGCAAGATGCTTCAACATAGGAGTACGAGATACGAGTTCCCGTCGCCGATCGGGGGCACCCGGCGTGGGTGCGGCGGGCAGAGGAGGCGTCTGTGAGCGAGCGACCGCTGGCACTGGTGACCGGCGCCTCACGAGGCATCGGCCGCGCGGTGGCCGTCCGGCTCGCCGAGCAGGGCTACGGTGTCGCCTGCTGCTACAGCAGGCCGAGCGAAGCCGCCGAGAAGACCGAGGCTGCGGTCGCCGCGACCGGGGTGCCGAGCTACTTCGCCCCCTGCGACGTCGCCGACGACGCGGCGGTGGACGCGTTCATCGCCGAGGCCGAAGGGCGACTGGGCCCGATCGACCGGCTCGTCAACAACGCCGGCATCACCCGGGACAGTCCGCTGGTGCTGGCCCGCCGCCCCGACTGGGAGGCGGTCCTCGACATCAACCTCGGTGGCACCTGGAACTTCTGCCGGGCCATGTCCTTCCGGTTCATGAAGCGGCGCGCCGGTGTCATCGTCAACCTCTCCTCGATCGCCGGCATCCGCGGCAACGTCGGCCAGACCGCGTACGCGGCCAGCAAGGCCGGCATCATCGGGCTGAGCCGTTCGCTGGCAAAGGAGCTGGCCCCCTACGGCGTACGGGTCAACGTGGTCGCCCCCGGGTTCATCGAGACCGACATGACCGACGCGCTGGACGCCAAGGCCCGGGAGCGGGCCCTGGGCATGATCGGCCTGCGCCGCTTCGGTCGCCCCGAGGACGTCGCGGCGATCGTCGACTTCCTCCTCTCCGACCAGGCCGGCTACGTCACCGGCCAGGTGTTCCAGGTGGACGGGGGGATGACCCTGTGACCACGGCGACGCCCACGCCCCTCTGGCGTCCCGCTGCCCCGGTCGGCTTCGCCGCCCCGCTGCCCGCCGTCGACCTGATCCAGGTGGCGGCGGTCGACGACGGCTGGACGGTAAGCGCCCGGGTGGTGGTCGACTCCGAGTCCCCGAACCTCGCCGGTCACTTCCCCGGTCAGCCGATCTACCCGGGGGTGTTCGTGGTCGAGACCCTGTGCCAGGCGATGGCGCAGGCCGTCCCCGGCGCGCCCCGGCTGCGTACGGTCACCTCGGTCCGGTTCCTCGCGGCGCTGCTCGGCGGCGACGAGATGACGCTCGACCTCGACGTGCGACCGACGACCCCGGCCGGCTGGGCGGTACGCGGCACCGCTCGGCGCCTCGACGGCACGGTCACCGCCCAGCTCCGCGCCGTCTTCGACGCCGGAGCCGACGCGTGAACGCCGCCGAGATCCGGGCCGTCCTGCCCCAGCGCCACCCGCTGCTGCTCGTCGACCGGGTGACAAGCATGAAACCCGGTGACGTCATCGAGACGGTGAAGGCGATCACCGCCACCGAGCCGTGCTACGCCCATCTCGGCGACGACGCCACCGCCGAGGACTACGCCTATCCGGCCTCACTGCTGATCGAGTCCTTCGGGCAGAGTGCCGCGCTGCTGTGGCTGGCCGGCGCCACCGGGTCGGATCGACTCACCGATGACGCCCTGCTGCTGTTCGTGGGCGCTCGGGAGTACACAGTCGAGGGCCGGGCGTACCCGGGCGACGTCGTCCGGCACGTCGTACGCCTGGAACGGGTCGTCGCCGACACCGCCTTCGCCACCGGCGAGAGCTGGGTCGGCCAGCGGCGCATCGCCACCGTCGGCTCACTCATGGCCGCCCGCCGCCCTCGCTCCGCAGTCGCCGAACCGGCGGCCGGCCCGACCGGCGCGGGCGTCGACCGCACCATCCCCGCTAACACCAGTGCCCAAGGAGGCCGACATGTCCGGTGAAAACGAGCGGTACGAGCAGCTCCGGGAGATCATCGCCGAGGTGTTGGAGATCGAGACCGACGAGCTGACCGACACCGGGGACTTCGCCGAGGAGTACCAGGCGGACTCGCTGCGGGCCATCGAGATCCTGGCCCGCATCGACAAGGAGTTCAAGGTGGAGATCCCGCAGTCGGAGCTGCCCGAGCTGCGCAACCTCAAGGCCACCTACGAGGCCGTCGCCCGGCACGCCGGCTGGCAGGACTGACACCGTGCGGCGTGTGGTCGTGACCGGCCTCGGCCCGGTGTCGAGCATCGGAACGGGGGTGACGGCGTTCGGTGCGGCTCTGCGGGCGGGCCGCTCCGGCATCTCCCAGATCACCAGCTTCGACCCGTCCGGGTTCCCGTACCGCAACGGCGGTGAGGTCCGCGACTTCGACCCCGCCGCCTGGCTGCACCGGCTGCCCACCGATCGGTGGGGCCGGTCCAGCCAGTTCGCGGCCGCCGCCGCACGGCTCGCCGCGGAGGACGCCAAACTGGACCTCGACGCGGTGGACCGGACCCGGGCGCATGCCGTGATCGGCACCACCAGCGGCGAGTCAGTCGTCCTGGAGGCGCTCACGGCACGCCTGGTCGAGGCGGGCTTCGACGCGGTACCGCCGCAGCTCGTCGAGCAACTGCCCGCCGGGCGGTTGGCGCACGCGGTCAGCGAGGAGTTGGGCCTGCGCGGCGACTCGCTGACCCTCGCCACCGCCTGCTCCGCCAGCAACTACGCCATCGGGTACGCCTACGACCTGCTCGTCTCCGGCGAGTCGGACGTGGTGTTCGCCGGTGGGGCCGACTCCGTCTGCCGGTGGGCGCACGCCGGGTTCTACCGGCTGGGCGCGCTCACCGAGCACGCCTGTGCACCGTTCGACCGGGACCGCTCCGGCATCATCACCGGCGAGGGCGGCGCGGTGCTGGCGCTGGAGACGTGGGAGCACGCCGAGGCGCGTGGCGCGCACGTCTACGCGGAGGTGCTCGGCTACGGGCTGAACTGCGACGCCAACCATCCGGTGGCCCCGGACCGGGACAGCATCGCCGAGTGCATCCGCATCGCCCACCGCAACGCCGGAGTCACCCCGGAGCAGGTCGACTACATCTGCGCCCACGGCACCGGCACCCCGGCCAACGACCTGGTCGAGGCGCAGGCCGTGCTTGAGGTGTTCGGCGCGAACCCGCCGCCCATCAGCTCGATCAAGTCGATGATCGGGCACACCATGGGGGCGGCCAGCGGGTTCGGCGCGATCGCCTCCGCGCTCGCCATCGAACAGGGCTTCCTGCCACCCACCATCAACTGGTCGCACCCCGACCCGCAGTTGACCGGCATCGACCCGGTGCCGAACGAGGCGCGGCCGGCCACCGTCCGGCTGGTGCAGAACAACGGGTTCGCCTTCGGCGGGAACAACGCGATCGTGCTGCTGGGAGCTGCCCGATGACCGCACTGACAATCAACGGCCTCGCGGCGCTGAGCGCCGCCGGTGACCGGCCGGAGGCGCTCGCGGAACGGGCCACCGCCCTCGCCGGGGAGCGCCATCCGGGGGTACCCGTCGGCGGGATCGTCACCGAGGACCTGCCGCGCCCCGAGGGCCACGCTCTGCTCGACTTCGACGTACGGGCCCGGCTCGGCCGGCGCGGCACCAGCTTCTACGACCGGGCCACCGCCCTGGCCGTGGTGGCCTGCGGCGACGCCCTCACCGACAGCGGGCTGACGGTGGACGACGCCAACCGGGCCCGGGTCGGCGTGGTGCTGGGCACCACCGTGGGCAGCCTGAAGTCCACAAGCGACTACACCCGCGAAACCCTGGTGCAGGAGAAGCCGTATCTGGTCAACCCGATGCTGTTTCCCAACACCGTGATGAACTGCGCGGCCGGCCAGGCCGCCATCCGACACAAGCTCAAGGGCATCAACGCCACGGTCACCGGCGGGCCGCTGGCCTTCTTCAACGCGCTGCGGTACGCCGGCAACGCCATCCGTCGCGGCTACGTCGACACCATGCTCGTCGGCGCGGTGGAGGAGTTCTCGGCACACCGGGCCTGGGCGTCCGCGTCCGGCCCGGCCGGTGGCGAGGTCCCGGCCGGCGAGGGTGCCGCGGTGTTCGTGATCGGCGGCGGGGCCGACTCGGCCGGGCGCGCCACGATCTGCGCCGTGACCACCGGTTACGGCCCCGACGGTACGGCGGAGCAGGCCCTCACCGACTGCGTCGCGCGGGCCCTGCACGTGGCCGGTGCCGCACCGACCGACGTCACACTCCTGGCCACCAGCGAAACCAGCACGGCGGGCACCCGCCCGCAGCGTGCCGCCGCCCTGCGGGCGCTCGACGGGCACGTACCGGCCGAGTTCGTCCTCAGCCGGGTGGCGGGGGACTGTGGAGCCGCGACCCCCGCACTGGCCCTGGCGGCCGCGCTGCGCCTGCCCGCCGACGGCGACCGCTCCGGCCTGATCCTGCTCACCGCCCACGGCACCGACGGCGGCGTTGGTGCCGCCCTGGTCCGGCGGTAGCCCATGGCCACGCTGATCGCGGCGAGCAGCCTGCGTACGTGTCTCGGTGACGGCGCGGGTACCTTCGCCGCGTTGCTGGACGGACGCAGCGGGGTGGGCCCGCTGCGGCACCCGCTGACCGGGCAGCTCAACGTGACGGCCGGCTACCAGATCGACCGACCCGCCCCGGACGCTGCGCTGCGGGCCGGCACCTGGCTGCGCGAGTGCGTCGAGGAGGCACTGACCCGGGCCGCAATCGACCCGGCGCGGAGCCGGGTGGTGGCGCTCGTCGGCACCGGATTGCGGGAACTCGCCGCGGTGGAGGAGTTGGCGTTCACCGGGGCCGCCACCGCCCCGTCCCGCCTGCACTTCGGGCCGGCCGTCCGGGACGCCGCGCCCGGCCTGGCCGAAGTGGTGACCATCGCCAACGCGTGCAGCGCGGGCGGGCACGCCCTCGCGCTCGCCCAGGATCTGATCGAGACCGGCGAAGCCGACGCGGTCGTCGTCGGCGCGGCCGACACGATGACGGCCTCCATGCTCGCGATGATCGGCAAGGTCACCCCGGAACCGACCACCCAGGTCCGTCCCTTCGACCGCGACCGCACCGGCGTGCTGCTCGGCGAGGGCGCCGCCGCGCTCGTCCTGGTCGGCGAGGACTGGACCGGACCGGCCGTCGGCCGCCTGCTCGCCACCGGACTGTCCTGCGACGCCGTGCACGAGACCGCCCCCGATGTGGACGGCATCAGCCGGGCGATGCACGACGCCTGGTCGCGGGCCGGACGCGACCCGGACGAGGTGGACCTGGTGGTGGCCCACGGCACCGGTACGGCCCTGAACGACCCCACGGAGTGCACCGCGTTGCGACGCTGTCTGCCCCGACCCGCAGGGCCGCTGGTCACCGCCGTCAAGGGCGCCATCGGCCACCTGTCGGGTGCCGCCGCGCTTGCCAACCTCGACGTGGCGCTGCGCTGCCTGGCCAGCGGCACGGTCCCGCCGGTCGTCGGGCTGGCGAACCCCCTGCCGGAGGGGGACGGGCTCACCTTCGTCCGGGACGCCCGCATCCAGCGGGATGTCACCCTGGCCCAGGTCAACGCCTTCGGCTTCGGCGGCGTCAACGCGGTGACCCTGGTGGAAGCGCCGTGACCAGCATGCCGGCCCCGCCGGTCACCACCGTGGCCGTCACCTCGTACAGCGTCCACCTGCCCGCCGACGAACGTTTCGGCGCGGCCGTCGCCGACCTGCCGCCGGTGGAGCCCGGCTGCCCGGCCGACCGCGCGCACACCCTGCTCGGCCGCAAAGGGCTGCTGTACAAGGAACCCGCCACCCGACTCGCGCTGTGTGCCGTGCACCGCGCCCTGGGCCTGCCCGACGGCGTACGCCCCGACACCGCCCTCGATCCCCGTACCGCGGTCGTGGCCGCCAGCAACCTCGGCAACGTCGCCACGGTGGTCGACGTGACCCGCGCTGTTGCCAAGGAGGGCAGCCGGGGAGTCAGCCCGATGGCGGCGCCGAACGCCTCCAGCAACGTCATTGCCAGCAGCATCGCGTTGTGGTTCCGCTTCGGCGGCCCGAACCTGATGGTCTGCTCCGGTGAGACCGCCGGGCTGGACGCGCTGGCCCTGGGTGCCTTGCTGCTGCGGGCCCGCCGGGCCGACCGGGTGCTTGTCGTCGGTGCGGAACCGGACGACGAGACCGCCGTCGCGGTACGCCGTGGCCCCGCCGCCGACGCCACCGCGCCGCCGCTGCGCGCCGGTGCCGCCTGCGTGGTGCTGGAGCCCGTCACCCGGGCCGCCGCCCCGCTGGCCACCGTGACGGTCGGGCCGACGGTGAGCCGACGTGCCGACGTACCCCTGCCGGCCCCGATCGTGGTCGGCCCCGGTCACCTGGACCCCGCCGCGGCCTGGGGCGACTGCTACGGCGCCCAGGGAGTGCTGCAGACCGCGCTCGCCGCGCGGCTCGTCGCCGAGGGCGCGGACAGCGTCGCGGTGCTCTGCGGCGGTGACGACGACGGTTGGCGTACCGCCCTGCTGACCCCCGGGAGGCGGCCGTGACCACACCGGCCGTGACCATCCCGGCCGTACGCCAGCTGCGCCCACCCACGCCGGACGGCCCGCTCGTGGCCTTCGTGCACGGGCTGGAGGACTCCTGGGAGAGTTGGCTGCCGCTGAGCAACGTGCTGCCCGAATGGTCCCCGGTCGCCCTCGACCTGCCGTGGCGGCCCGGTAACGACTACCTGTGGCGTCGTCGCCCCTCGCCCGCCTGGCTCGCCGACGGCTTCGACCTGCTGGGTCGGCGTCCCGACCTCGTCGTGGCCCACTCGTTCGGTGCCAACGCCCTGCTCGAACTGCTCTGCGCCGGCGACCGGCGGGTGCCGGAGACCGTCATCCTGATCTGCCCGCTGTACCGCCCTCCGGACGTCGCCGTGACCTGGCGGGTCTTCGAACGCGCGCGGCGCTCCTTCGAGCAGCACATCCACGACTCGCTGCGCAGCCGCCTCGGCCCGCGGTTGCGGAACATGGACGCCGAGGTGGTGGAGCGGATGATCGCCAAGGCGGTCGACCGGGTCGGCCCCTCCGGATTCCTGGCCGTGTTCGACCAGTTCTGCGCCAGCGCATCACTGCGGCTGGATGAGGTGACGGCCCGGGTGCTGGTGCTCGCCGGCGGCTCCGATCCGACCCTGTCCCCGGCCGCCGCGCGGATCCTCGCCGACGGCATGCCGAACGCAGTGCTGTCGGTCGGCGACAGCTACGACCACTTCTGCTACGCCCGCCAGCCGGAGGATGTCGCGTCCCGCCTGCGAGCCTTCGTCGACGTGGCATCCGTCGTCAGCGGTCATCCCGAAGGAGTAGCCACGTGACCACCCTCGTCCCGCCCACGCCTGTCCCGAGCGTCCTGGTCAGCCGACCGCGCTACGAAGGCGCCAACATCCGCACCTGGATCGGGTTCAAACACTTCATGTACCTGGTGGAGGAGGCGGTCCTGCAGTGGCTGCGCGACCAGGGCCACGGTGCTCGTGAGCTGTTCCACAAGTACGGCCTCGGCACCGAGATCGTCGACTGCTCGGTGCAGCTGCCCGCGGTGCTGGAGGTCGACGACGAGGTACGCGCAGAGGTGGTCGCCGGCACCGGGAAGCGGCTGCGGGTGCAGCTGTCGGTGCACCGTGACGGACAGGACGTCGTGGTGCTGCGCGGACACGTCACGGTCGCCCTGCTCCCGGAGACCGACGCGCCGACGCACCGGCCCGCCCCGGACGCCCTCGCCGCCTGGGAGGCCGCCGAACTCGGCGCGGCGACCGGCCTGCGTTCGGAGCTTGCGCTGCCGGCCGGTGCCGACCCCGCGTCCATGTTGGCACCGGCCGGCTCGGGGGCCTTCCTGTGGTCCTGGCGGGCACCGTACTTCTACTGCCACTTCTCCGACCGGGTGCAGCATTCCGGCTACGTGCGCGCCCTGGAGGAGGTCGTCGACCGGTTCCTCGCCGACCGGGGCATCTCCGTGGGGCGCATGCTGCGCGAACGCGCCTGGATCCCGGTGGTCTCCCGGGCTCGGGTACGCCTGGCCGAACCGGCCCACATGGAGGAGACGGTGCACACCGTCTTCCAGGTCGACGACGTGCTGCGGGAGATGATGTTCAGCGGCCGGATGGACTGCTGGGTCCACCGGGGCGACCGGCTGATCCAGGTGGCGTCGGCGACCATCCTGCACGGCTACGCGATCAGCCGGGGACCGGACGCGGGTCAGCTCGCCCGGCTCGACCCGGAGGTCTGCGCGATCCTCACCGGGAGCCCGTCGTGACCCGCGCGCCCGCCCGCCCCCGGCTGTTCTTCTCCTTCCGCAGCCCGTACAGCTGGTTGACGATCCGGCGGTTGCGCGCCGCGGTGCCGACGGCGTTCGCGGAGCTGGACTGGTTCCCCTACTGGGATCCGGACGTGCAGACCGGCGAGGCGCTCGCCGCGCGCGGCGCGGAGTTCCACTACGTGCAGATGAGCCGGGCCAAGCACCTCTACCTGCTGATGGACACCAAACGACTGGTGCAGCACGAGGGTGTGCCGATGGCCTGGCCGATCGACATCGACCCGCACTGGGAGGTGCCGCACCTGGGCTGGCTGGCGGCCCGCCGAGCCGGTCGGGCGGAGCTGTTCTACGACGAGGTGGTCGCCGCCCGCTGGGAACGCGGCGAGAACATCTGCGACCCCGAGGTGGTGGCCGGTTGCGCCGAGCGGGCCGGCCTGGACCCGGCCGTGATCCTCGGTGCGGTCGACGATCCGCAGCTACGGGCCGAGGGGGTGGACTGCCTCGAACGCGCCTACCTCGACGACGTCTTCGGAATTCCGTACCTGAAATGGGGCCGGCACCGGTTCTGGGGGCTGGACCGGCTGGACGGCTTTCTGGAGTTGTGGCGGCCGGACGCCGCCGCCACCGTTCCGGCCACCGTCGCGGTGCCGGCGCTGGCTCCCGTGGGGCTTCCCGACCGGGCGGAGGCGATCGTGGCCGCCGGCGGATACGACACCGACACGACGGGTGGATGCGGATGATGTTTCCTCCTGACACAGCGGCGCTGCGGCGACAGCGGATGGAGCAGTTGGCCGCCACGCTGCGGCTGTTCGCGGAACTCGGCTACGACGAGGGAGCGGGTGGGCACATCACCGCCCGCGACCCCGAGCAGCCCGACTGCTTCTGGATCAACCCGTTCGGCATGTACTTCGGCCACGTACGGGTCAGCGACCTGCTGCTTGTCGACGCCGACGGCAAGGTGCTGGGCGGCAAGGGCCGGATCAACCCGGCCGGCTTCGTCATCCACTCGGCGGTGCACGCCGCCCGCCCCGACGTCATCTGCGCGGTGCACACCCATTCGGTGTACGGGCGGGCGTTCTCCACCCTGGGTCGGCTGCTCGACCCGATCACGCAGGACGCCTGCGCCTTCTACGGCGACCACTCCCTCTTCGACGACTACACGGGCGTGGTGCTCGACTCCGAGGAGGGCAAGCGGATCGCCACCGCGCTGGGCGCCGGCAAGGCCGCCATCCTGCAGAACCACGGCCTGTTGACCGTCGGCGGGTCGGTGGCGGAGGCGGCCTGGTGGTTCGTCGCCATGGAACGGTCCTGCCAGGTGCAACTCGCCGCCGAGGCGGCCGGCAAGCCGATCCTCATCGACCACGAGGACGCCGAGCGGACCCGCGAGGTGATCGGCTCGCCCGGCATCGGCCGGTACAACTTCAAGCCGCTGTACGAGGGTGTCCTGCGCCGCCACCCGGATCTGCTGGACTGACGATGCCGTCTCCTCACGACCCGCCCGCGCTGCTCGCCGCCCGGATCACCGCCACCCCGGACGCGCCGGCGTTGGCCGACGAGGGCGGGGTGCTCACCTGGGCGCACCTGGGGGAGCGGGTGAACCGGTGGCGGGCGCTGCTGACCAGCTCCGGCGTCAGCTCCGGCGACGCGGTGGCCCTGATGCTCGGCAACCGCCGGGAGGCGCTGGAGGCGCTGCTGGCCTGCCTGCACGCCGGGATCACCGTGGTGCCGGTGAACTGGCACCTCACCGCGCCGGAGGTCGCCTACCTGTTGACCGACGCCGACGCCCGGCTGCTCGTCGTCGACCCGCCGCGCGCCGAGGTGGGTGCCAAGGCGGCGGCCGAGGCGGGCACGGTCACCGCGCTGGTCACCGGCGACGAGGTCGCGTACGGCCTGGCGGCGGTCGAGCCGCTGCTCGCTGCGACCGACCCGTCCGCCGCCCCCGCCGAGCAGGAGTGCGGGCAGCTGATGATCTACACGTCGGGCACGACCGGTCGGCCCAAGGGCGTGCTCAACGGCCTGTTCGTCACCGGGGCACCGTGGGCGAGGGCCACCCGCCTGCTGGCGTACGCCACCGGGACGCTCGGCGTACCCACCGACGGGCGGGTGCTGCTGGTCGGGCCGTGGTACCACTCCGCGCAACTGTTCTTCGCGCTGCTGCCCCTGCTCAACGGCGCGACCCTGGTCGTACGGGAGCGTTTCGACCCCGCCGGGATGTTGTCCACGATGGACGCCGAGCGGATCACCGAGTGCCATCTCGTGCCGACCCAGTTCGTCCGTCTGCTCCGCCTCGACCCGGCCGTCCGGGCCGGATTCTCCGGGGCCAGCCTGCGTCGGATCTGGCACGGCGGCGGCCCGTGCCCGCCGGACGTCAAGCGCCGCATGATCGAGTGGTGGGGCCCGGTGCTCGTCGAGTACTACGCGGCCACGGAGGGGGGAGTGGTCACCCTCATCGACTCTGCCGACTGGCTCACCCACCCGGGCAGCGTGGGCCGGCCGGTGCCACCGAACCAGATCCTCGTCGTCGACGACGACGGCCGTGAGCTCGGCCCGTACCAGCCGGGTCGGATCTTCATCCGCCGACCCGGCCGAGGTTTCCGCTACCACAACGCCGCCGAGAAGACCCGCGCCGCGCACCTCGCGCCCGGCGTCTTCACCTACGGCGAGGTGGGTCACCTCGACGACGACGGCTACCTGTACCTCACCGGCCGCGCCCAGAACATGATCGTTTCGGGGGGCGTGAACGTCTACCCGGCCGAGATCGAGCAGGTGCTGCTGCAACACCCGGACGTACGCGACGCCGTCGTGCTCGGCGTGCCCGACGAGGAGTACGGCGAGCGGGTGGCCGCTGTCGTGGAGTGGGAACCGGGCGGCGGGCAGCTGCCCTGGTCGGCGCTTGACGCCCACTGCCGACAGCACCTGGCCGGCTTCAAGGTGCCGCGCTGCTGGCGGACGGTCGACGCCGTCCCCCGCGAGCCGACCGGCAAGCTCCGCCTCGACCAGTTGCGCACGCTCTGCGGAGACGACCGATGGGAGCGATGAGCCAGATGCCCGTGACGCGTACGACCCCCACCGCGGACATCGCCCACCCGGCGACCTACGCCCTCGGCGTGCCGCACGCCGAGTTCGAGCGGCGTCGCCGCGAGGAGCCGGTCGGGTGGGTGCCCGAGCCGGCACTGTGGCGGCACAGCTCGGCCGGCCGGATCCAGCAGCAGGGCTCCGGATTCTGGGCGGTGACGACCCACGACGCGGTGATGGAGGTGTCCCGGCAACCCCAGGTGTTCTCCTCCGCGCTGCGCGGGGCGTTCCTGCACGACCCGCGTACCCCCGCCGACCTGGACTTCATGCGCCAGTTGCTGGTGAACATGGACGCCCCGCAGCACGTACGGATCCGCCGCATCGTCAGCTCGGTGTTCACCCCGCGCGCCGTACGCTCGCTCGCCGACACCGTCGTCCGGCACGCCCAGGACCTCGTCGAGGCGGTACGTCAGCGGGACAGCTTCGACGCGGTCACCGACCTGGCGGCGGAACTGCCCCTGCTGGTGCTCGCCGACCTGCTGGGCCTGCCGCACGGCGACCGGCACCTGCTGTACCGCTGGAGCAACAACCTGGTCGGCTTCGACGACCCGGAGTACGGCGGCGGTGACGTCGAGGTCTACCGGCAGACGTTCGCGGAGGCGTTCCAGTACGCCCTGGCCGTGGCCGTACGGCGACGGGCCGCCCCCCGCGACGACCTGATCAGCCTGCTCGCCACCGCGGAGGTCGACGGGCGGCGGCTGACCGACCGGGAGTTCTGCCAGTTCTGGCTGCTGCTGGTGGTCGCCGGCAACGAGACCACCCGCCATCTGATCTCCAACTCCCTGCACCTGCTGCTGCACGACGAGCAGCTGCGTGGCCGCTGGCTGGGCGGCCCGCTGCCCACCGCCACCGCCGTCGACGAGTTCCTGCGCGTGGTCACCCCGATCATGCAGTTCCGCCGGACCGCCACCCAGGACACGACCCTGGCCGGTACGAGGATCGCCGAGGGCGACAAGGTCGTCATGTTCTACGTCTCCGCCAACCGGGACGCCGCGGTCTTCGCCGACCCCCACCGGGTGGACCTGGAGCGGGCCCCCAATCCGCATCTCAGCTTCGGGGTGGGCCCGCACTTCTGCCTGGGCGCCCACCTCGCGCGGATGGAGATGGCCGCGTTGCTCGACGCCATCGCCCCGCACCTACCCCGACTTGCCGCCACGGGCCCGGTCGTCCGACTGGAGTCCAACTTTGTCAATGGCATCAAGTCGATGCCTGTGGGCTGGACCTGAGACCCAGGACCAGGCCGCCGGAAAGGAGAAAGCGATGTCCCTCAACGAACGGCTGCAGGAGTACAAGGCCCGTCAGGAGGCGGGTGAGGTACCCCCCATCACGTCGGCCCACCTTGAGGTGATCTACCGGGAGGCGGAGGCTCTGGCCGCCTCGGGTGCCGAGGACCGGGTGCTGAAGGTGGGAGATCCGTTCCCGTCCTTCGAGCTGCCGGACGAGAACGGCGACGTCGTCTCCTCCGCCGACCTGCTGTCCCGGGGGCCGCTCGCGGTCGTCTTCTACCGGGGCATCTGGTGCGACTACTGCAACTTCGAGCTGGAGGCGTTGGAGGAGGTCTACCCGCAGATCCAGGCGCTCGGCGCGGAGCTGGTGGCGGTCTCGCCGGTCACCATGCCCAACCTGCGGGCGGCCATCCGGCGCAACAAGATCTCGTACCGGATCCTCAGCGACCGGGGTAACGCCTACGCCGCGCGGTTCAACCTGACCTACACGATGAACCAGGACCTGCTCGACGTGTGGGGCAGCTTCGGCATGGACTTCTCGCAGATCAACGGCGATGACAGCAACAGCATGACGATGCCCGGGGTGTTCCTCGCCGACCGCGACGGCGTGCTGCGCTTCGCCTCGGCGTACGCGCGCCACTGGCAGCGGACGGAGCCGGCCGACCTGATCGCGGCCATCGAGCGGCTGAGCCTGGATCACGCGGCCCAGTCCTGACCAACGGCACCGGTCGCGTCGCCACCCGTCGCCGGGTGGCGACGCGACCGGGTGTGGAGGGGGAGACATGCATCTGAACGTGTTCACCGAATGCTCGCCGTCGCCCCAGTTCGTCGGCATGTGGCGGGCACCCGGCGACGCCACCGGCACCGGCTACCGGTCGTTGGACTACTGGGCCGCGATCGCCCGACGGCTTGAGGCGGCCTGCGTCGACGCCCTGTTCTTCGCCGACATCCACGGCACCTACGACGTGTACCAGGGGTCGTGGGCGACGGCGGTACGGCACGCGGTGCAGATCCCCTCGATCGACCCGGTGCCGGTCGTCGCCGCCGCGGCGATGGCGACCACCGACCTGGGCTTCGCGGTCACCTACTCCACCACCTACCACCAGCCGTACGAGTGCGCCCGGCTGTTCTCCACGCTCGACCACCTCACCCGGGGTCGCATCGGGTGGAACATCGTCACCTCGTACCTGCGCTCGGCCACCGACAACGGGCTCGGTGAGTATCTGGACCACGACCTGCGCTACGACCGGGCCGACGAGTACATGGAGGTGGTCCGCGCACTCTGGGAGCGCAGTTGGGACGACGGCGCGGTGGTCCGCGACGTCGACGGGGACGTCTTCACCGACCCGTCCCGGGTGCGTGCCATCGACCACCAGGGTGAATGGTTCACCGTGCGCGGCCCGCACCAGTGCGAGCCGTCGCCGCAGCGCACACCGGTGCTGTACCAGGCGGGCGCGTCGGGTCGGGGGATGGCGTTCGCCGCCCGGCACGCCGAGGTGATCTTCCTGACCATGGCCGATCCGCAGAGCGGAGCCGAGACCGTGGGGCGTCTGCGTCAGCGGGTGGCCGAGGCGGGGCGTGACCCGCGCAGTGTGCGCGCCCTTCAGGGCACCATGGTGATGGTCGGCGCCGACCGTGCCGACGCGAAGCGCAAGGCCGCGCAGTACCACGAGCTGTGGAGCCCGGAGGGGCAGTTGGCGAAGTGGTGTGGCTGGATGGACATCGATCTGGCCGCGTACCCGGACGACACCCCGGTCGACGAGGTGAAGAACCAGGGCAGCCAGTCGTTCCTGGGCTTCCTGCGCGGGCTGAGCCCGGAGCGGTCGTGGACCATCGGCGACGTGCGGTACCTGGTGTCCCGCCCGCGCCGGGCCCGCCGGGACGCGCCGATGACGCTGTTCGGCACGGCCGAGGAGATCGCCGACCGGATGGAGCAGTGGCTGGAGGTCGCCGACGTCGACGGCTTCAACCTGATCCCGTGCAGCCCTTCGGACGGCCTCGGCGACATCTGCGATCTGCTGATCCCGGAGCTGCAACGGCGTGGCATGTTCCGCACCGCCTACCGCAAGGGCGAGACGCTGCGGCAGCGGTACTTCGGATCGGACGCCTGATCGCCGACGCCGGACGGCGCAGTGACGCTTTACGCGTATGTTGAAGCGTCTTGTTGGGTGGCGAGTGTCATTGCTAGTGTTCCGAAGTGTTCGACCCTTCGCTGAAAAGGATGTCCGGGCATGGGTAGGAAGCCAGTCGTGGGCCCACGGATGACAGCCGAGATCGAAGGCGATTTCGCCGTCTTCATGACCGGCATGCGGATCAACAACTTCTTCAAGGTCAACCGCTGGCTGCCGACCTTCTGGTCGATGGGTGGCGTGTTGAAGGCCATGTTCGCCGATCAGGAGGCGACCGGCGCCCTGCACGCGCACGCCTACTGGGGCAACCGGGGCGCGGTCATGATCGCCTACTTCCGTAGCATCGAGCACCTCGAACGGTTCGCCAACAACCGCGAACTGGCGCACTCCAAGGCCCTTCAGGACTACTTCCGGCGGATGAAGGACAACAACGTCGTCGGCATCTGGCACGAGTCCTACGTGGTCCGCAACGGCGAGTACGAGGCCGTCTACAACCACATGCCGGAGGCGACGGGTCTCGCCGCGGCCGGTGAGTGCGTGCCGGTCAACCGCCGGGGCAACAGCGCGTCCGCCCGCCGGGCCACCGGAGCGCGGACCGCTGCCGAGGCAGCTGCCGGTTCGGGTCGCGACGTGGAGCCGGTGGAACCGGTGGTGGACGAGATCTTCCCCGCGGTCGCCCCCGACCGCAGCATCGCCTGACGCCCCCGGTCCGGCCGGTACGCCGGCCGGACCCGGCGCGGGCCGCTCAGTCGAGCAGGTCGCGCAGCTGTTCGACGAGTCGCAGCCGGTCCCGGTGCGCGCGGGCCAGCGGAGTCACGTTGAGGGTGGTCACCCCCGCCTCCCGGTACGCGGCCAGCCGCTCGGCCACCCAGGACGCGGGCCCGATCAGGCAGGTGCCCTCCACCAGTTCCTCGGGCACCGCCTCGGCCGCCGCGTCCCGACGCCCGGCCAGGTACAACTCCTGCACGGTGCGGGCGGCCTCGCCGAACCCGTACCGCTGGGCGAGGGTGTTGTAGAAGTTGGCGCCCACCGCGCCCATGCCACCGAGGTAGAGCGCCAACTCCTGCCGGGCCAGCCGGCGCAGCCCGGTGACGTCGTCGCCGATCGCCAACAGGGCGTTGACGCTCACGTCCAGCGGCCCGAGCGAGGGGTCCCGCCGCTGGGCGCCACGGGCCAGGCTCTCGCCCCACACCGCGGCGGACCGCTCGGGATGGAAGAAGGCCGGCTGCCAGCCCTCCGCCAACTCCGCGGCCAGTTCGACGTTGCGTGGTCCGATGGCGGCGAGGGTGATCGGGATCCGTTCCCGGACCGGCTTGTTGATCAGCTTGAGTGGGCGCCCCAGGCCGGTGCCCTGCCCTTCGGGCAGCGGAATGCGGTAGTGGGTGCCCTGGTGGACCAGCTTCTCCCGGCGCCACACCCGCCGGCAGACCTCGATCACCTCGCGGGTGCGGGCCAGCGGCGCATCGAACGGTACGCCGTGGAACCCCTCGATGACCTGCGGGCCGGAGGCGCCGAGGCCGAGCGTGAACCGCCCCGACGAGACGTGGTCGAGCCCGGCGGCGGTGGTGGCGATAAGCGTCGGGGTACGCGTGTACAGCTGCATCACCCCGGAGGCGATGCCCAACCGCCGGGTCCGCCCGGCGATGAAGCCCAACTGGCTGACGGCGTCGAACGTGTACAGCTCGGCCACCAGCACCAGGTCCAGGCCGGTCTGTTCGAAGTCGACCAGCTCGTCGGCGATGTCGACGATGCCGGCGCGATAGTTGAGGGGCATGCCCAGCCGCATCGGCGACGCTCCAGTGATCGTATGTGGACGTATCCGCAAGTCTTCTTACGCCATCCCGCCGGTCCTCCACAAGGCGCAACCACCCTGACCAGAGCCGGGAGCAGCCCAGCTGCCCGGCGACCGCGGGGTACGACACCTGGCCGACTGCTTCCTCGTCTTTACGGGTATTTGTGAGCCTTCTCTAGTGTCTGCGGCGGGGATGTGGTTTCCTCAACGAGTGCTCTGCCCGCGCGGAAGGTAGGCCGACGTGACGCAAGCCAAATCCCTGTCGAGGCTCCACATCCCGGATTTCCGGGCGCTGGCGGGACGGGTGCCCGGGACCTCGCTGATCGAGGTCTCCCGCAACAGCCATGTCTATCGGTGCGGAACACGCGACGACCACGTCTACGTGGTGGAGCGTGGACAGGTCAAAACGCAGATGGTGGCCGCGAGCGGCAAACGCTGCCTGCTCTCGGTGCACGTGATGGGTGACATGTTCGGCGAGATCGCCCTGCTCGGACAGGGGCGGCTGGAATCGGCGATCGCGTTGACCCGGACGGTGCTGCTGCGCATCCCGGCAGCACGGGCCGCCGCCGTGCTGGCCGCCGAAGGCTCAGGCGACATCCTCGCCCGTCACCTTGGCAACCGACTGCGCCACCAGCAGCAGGTGGTGACGGAGATGGTGACGTTGCCGAGCGAGCTGCGTCTGGCGTACCGGCTGCTGGACCTGGCCGAGCGCTTCGGTCTGCGCGGTCCGGACGGCACCCGCGTGGACATCGCCTTCACCCAGGAGGACCTGTCCGAGATGGTCGGCACCACGCGTACCCGGATCGGTCAGTTCCTGAAACGGTTCCGTGAACTGGAATTGGTCGAGTTCACCCCTCGATCGCATCTGACCGTGCACGAGGAGCGCCTTTCCTCATGGGTTTCCACACAAACACATTGACTGCTCATTAGTGAGCAGACCGCAGAGCCGGCAACAGTAGAGGATGCCTCTCAAGGAACCCCACTTCTGAGGGAGGTCAGTATGAAGAAGCTTGTCGTTCGCAAGCTGGAGCCGATCAAGACCAGCGCCAACGCGGACTGCGTGCCCGCGATCGCCTGACACAAGGGTTCATGATCGGCGGGGATCGGTGTGAGTGATCGCTCCGGTCCCCGCCGAGCGCCGTTCGCACGCGGAAGTGGAAGGGAATCGCCCCATGGCCGTCAACACGGCTGAGTCCGTCGTCACCGTCCGCCCGTTCGTCTCGACAGTCGACGGCTCGGACGTCATCATCGGCGACACCGACCGCAAGGTCTATCTCGCCATTCCGGCCGAGGGGCTGGACATCCTGAACGCGCTCGCCGAGGGTCGGACCATCGCCGAGACCGCCCGCATCTACGAGCGCAAGCACGGCGAGCCTGTGGACGTCGAGGACTTCGTCGCCGTACTGGCCGACGAGGGTTTCGTCACCCGAGGCGGCGAGCCGGAAGCCGCCACCGAACCGGCCCACCAGCACGCGCACCGCACGGTCAAGCGGTGGAGCTTCGACTGGATCCCGCCGGCCACCGCGCGCCGGCTCACCGGTCCCGCCGTGATCCTGCCCGGCCTCGCGGTCATCCTCACCGCCGTGGCGCTGGTGATCGCCGAGCCGGGTCTGATTCCGGGCCCGCGGGTGCTGCTGTTCGAAGGCGGGAACTTCGCGATCCTCACCGTGGTCAGCGTGACGCTGGCGATGATCGGGCTGTCGTTGCACGAACTCGCGCACGCACTGGCGGCCCGCTCGGTGGGTGTGTCGGCGACTCTCGGTATCAGCAACCTCATGTACGTCCTGGTCGCGCAGACGGATATCAGCGGCATCTGGATGGCCTCCAAGCGCGCGCGGTACAAGGCATTCCTCGCCGGTTTCTTCGTCGACGCGTTCTTCGGCTCCCTGCTCGTCGCATTCCTTTTCGCCACCCGACGCAACCTCATCGACGTACCGAACTGGGCGAGTCTGCTCGCCAGCGCGGCACTGCTCACCTTCCTGGTGCGCATCGGCTTCCAGTTCTTCTTCTACCTGCGCACCGACGTCTACTACGTGATCGCGACCGCGCTGAACTGTCGCAACCTGATGTCGGACACCGAGCGGTTCCTGTCCAACGGGATCAAGCGGCTGACCTTCCGTCGGCACAAGGTGATCTCGCAGGCCGGCATTCCGCGCCGCGAAATGCGCAAGATCCGGGCGTACGCGGCGGTGTGGGTCTTCGGTCGGGTCTTCGGCCTGGTCGCCCTGATCTTCACCATCCTGCCCATGCTGTGGGTCTACCTGGAGCAGTTCGTGCTGCTGGCAATGGGCGAGCCGACCCGCTTCTCGTCGGCCGACTTCGCCACGGTCGCGGTGCTGGCCGCGCTGCTCAACGGCGGCGGACTGGCGATGTGGGGCCGCAACCTGTGGCGCGGCTGGCGCCGTCGGCGGGTGGAGGATGCTCGGACGCTCGCCCGGCAGGCCGCAGCTGCCGGCTGAACGTCCCGACGGACGCCGGGCCCCCACGCGGGGGCCCGGCGTTCCGGCGTTCGCGCCCAGAGCGGGCGTTCGGGCCCAAGGACGAGCGTTTGTGCCCTAGGACGAGGACGACTCGTCCGGTGCCGACGCGCCGGTGATCATCGAGACGATCTCGTTGCGGCTGGTGTCCTCGATGGACCGGACCCCGACCTGGCGACCACGGCGCAGCACCGCGACCCGGTCGGCGATCCGGAACACCTGATCGAGGTTGTGGCTGACCACCAGGACGGCGGCACCACGCTCCCGCAGCTTGAGGATCAACTCCTCCACCTTGGCGGTCTCCGCCACGCCCAGCGCGGCGGTCGGCTCGTCCATCAGCACCAGTCCGCTGGCCCAGTGGGTGGCTCGGCAGATCGCCACCGCCTGCCGCTGCCCACCGGAGAGATCGCGGATGATCGCCTTGGCGCTGGGAATGCGGACGTCCAGGGCGTCCACCAGGGCCTGGGTCTCCCGGGCCATCCGGCGTCGGTCGAGCAGCCGCAGCGGGCCACGGGTCAGTTCCCGGCCGAGGAACATGTTCATGTAGACCGGCTGCGAGTCGGCCAGCGCCAGGTCCTGGTAGACCACCTCGACGCCCTGCCGTCGGGCGTCGGAGGCGTCCCGGAAGGAGACCGGGCGGCCGTGCATCCGCAGTTCACCCTCGGTCGGCTGGTACACCCCGGAGATGATCTTCACGAGGGTGGACTTACCCGCGCCGTTGTCGCCGACCAGCGCGGTGATCTCCCCGGCGGCCAGTTCCAGGTCGAAGCGCTCGATCGCGACGACCCCGCCGAACTGCTTGCGGATCCCGCGCAGTTGCAGCGGCGGCGCGTTCGTACCGGTCGCGCTGCCGGTCGTGCCGGCGTTCTGGGTTGCCGCGCTCATGATGCCCTCCCGGTGCTGCCAACGGCGTGGGTGCGGGTGTCGAGGTCGTCCAACCGGAGCGGCGTCGAACCGTCGGCGGCCCAGATGCCGGGGACGGCCGGGACACCGGACCGGACGCCTGTCACGCCCGCGGTCAGGGCCCGGGTGACGAACGCCTGCGGCCGGAACCCGAACAGGACGGTGTCGCCGGGCGCGACCGCCGGTGCGTTACTGACATCGGCCATCGCGTAGTAGTCGATCGCCTCCGGCGCGGGCATCTCCACGTCGACCAGGTACGCGTCGTCGAGTCCGCCGCCGGCGGGCACGATCAGGGCGCGGGTGTCGCCCAGACCGAGCACCGGGTCGACGTAGAGCCCTCCGCCGAAGACGTAGGCCCGACCGCCCCACAGGTGCGAGACCTCGCTGACGTAGAGCACGGCCGGCTCCTCGACCAGGTCGGTGACGGCGTGCCAGGGCGTGGTGCCGGTCAGCCCGTGACCGGGCTCGACCTGCGTCGCGCCGGCCTCGGCGAGCATGCCCAGCACCGCGACGGACGTCGTACCGGGGGCGTTGATCTCGATCTGCCCACGTCCGGCCGCACGCAGCGCGGCGGCGGCCCGGCGCAGGGTGTCGAGGTTGGGTGTCGGCACGACGCGGCCGGCGGTCGCGTCGAACAGTTGGGTCGGGAAGCTGGTGACACCCGCGAACCGGGCGCCGGGCAGGGCGTCGAGCCGGTCGGCGACCGCGACGATCTCCTCGGCCGCAAAGCCACCCTCGTGCCCGCGGTAGAAGCGGTCGCCCGGGGCCATGATCCGGGCGAGCAGCGCCTGCTCCCGACCGGCGGCGGCACTCGCGGCGGCCGCTTCGGCGGCCTTGGTGTCGTTGAAGACGGTCCAGTAGGCCGGGGCGAGCGCGGCGGCGGTGGCTGCCTCGTGCCGGGGGATCTGCACCAGGTGGCCGATGTGGCCGATGCCGAGCCCACCGTGCCAGTCGGCCAGCGCGCACTGCAGGTCGACACCGACCGCCTCGGTGATTCCGGCGGCGCGGATCGTCCGGCAGAAGTCGGGGTTGCGCCCGACCTGCTTGGTCATGGCGTAGACGGACAGGCCGTGCCGGTCGGCCTCGCGCCGGATGGCGGTGGCGTTGGCCGCGACGGTGTCCAGGTCCAGCGCGTAGCAGTTGGCCGGCAGGTCACCGTTGCGGTGCAGGTCCGCGGCGGCGGCCAGGAAGGCCGGGTTGCGGCGTCGAAGCAGATCCAGAAACATGCGTGTGCTTCCTTCCTGGTCAGCTGCGCCGCTCGCGCAGCGACAGGGAGACGGCGACGAGGATGATCGCGCCGCGCGCCATCATCTGCTGGGAGACGGAGAGCCCGGCCAGGATCAGGCCGTTGTTGAGCATGCCCATCAGCAGGCTGCCCAGCAGGGCACCGACGATGGAGCCCTTGCCGCCGAACAGGCTGGTACCGCCGACGATCACCGCGGCGATGACGGACATCAGGTCGGCCTCGCCGAGGGTGTACCGGGCGCCCTGGAGGCGGCCCGCGTACAGCAGTCCGGCGATGGCGGCGCACATCGCGCTGCCCATCAGCACCATGATCTTGACGCGGATCACCTTGATGCCGCTGACCCGGGCCGCGGCCACGTTGTCGCCGATGGCGAGGGTGTGTGCCCCGTACCGGGTCTGACGCAGCACGAGGTAACCGATGACCGTCGCGGCCACCGACCAGAGCACCAGGTTGGGGATGCCGAAGACCTCGCCCTGGCCGAACAGGGACAGGAACGCGTCGTTGCTGACCGGCACCGACTGCAGGCCGGTGACCTCGCGGGCCAGGCCGGCCACCGCCCCCATGGTGGCGAGGGTGACCAGGAAGGAAGGCAGCCGTACGAGGGTGACGAAGAGCCCGTTGACCAGGCCGACCGCCGCGCCGGCGGCCAACCCGGCAGCCGCGCCGAGCAGCATGTTGTCGGTCTCCCGCAACGTCACCGCGCCGACCAGCGCGGAGAGCGCGACGACCGAGCCGATCGACAGGTCGATCTCACCGGCTGCCAGGACGAAGACCAACCCGATCGCCATCACGGTGATCGGCGCGGTCTGGATGACGATGTTCGTGAGGTTGCTTGTGGTCAGGAAGCCGTTGCTGCCCTGGGTGATGGCGAAGAACAGGAACACGACGACGAAGCCGATGTAGACGACGTAGTCGCGCCAGTTGACCCTGCGCCAGGCCGGTCTGCTGCTGGCCTTGACCGCCGTCTGGGTCTGGGTCATCTATCGTCCCTCCGCTGACTCGAAAGAGGTGTTTCGGCGAAGCTCGGCCGTGACGGGCGACGCCGCTGGATCGGGGTGGGCCGGCAGGCCGGGATGGGCTCCGGCCTGCTGCCGGGCGACCGCGATCGCGCCGAGCAGGCCGGCCCGGTCGCCGAGTTGGCTGGTCTTGATCAGCGGCACGTCCGCGCTCAGCGCGGCGACCCACCGCCGGACCGGCTCGACCAGCTCGACCCGGGCACCGATGCCGCCGCCGAGTACGACCGCCTCCGGGTCGAGTACGGCGGTGACAGCGGCGATGGCCAGGGCGATGAGGCGGGCCTCCTCGTCGATGGCGGCCCGGGCGGCCTGATCGCCGGCCGCCGCGCGATCGAAGATCACCGGCACGCCGACCTGCTCGCCGGTGGCCGTCCGGTACCGGGCGGCGAGCGCGGAACCGGCCACCGCCTCCTCCAGCGCGCCCCGGATCTGGTTCGCCGGGTCGAACGGATCGGTGCCCAGCGGCAGGTAGGAGATTTCCCCCGCCGCGCCACGGGCGCCGCGGACCAACTCGCCGTCCAGCACGATGCCCATGCCGATGCCGGTACCGACCGCCACGAACACGAAGTGCCGATGGGTACGTCCGCTGCCGAGCCACCGTTCCCCGGCGGCTGCCATGTTGACGTCGTTGTCCAGCACCACCGGGTGTCCCAGTCGGCGGGTCAGTTCGGTGCGTACGTCGAAGGCGCCGAGTTCGGAGACGTTGGGGGACAGGCCCACGGTGCCGGTCTCCGGGTCCGGTGCGCCGGGCAGACCGACAGCCGTGGCCCGTACCTGCGACCAGTCGACGCCGCCTCGCCTGGCCAACTCGCGCAGCAGGGTGTCGATCTGGGCGGCGACCGCGGTTCCGCCACGGGGGTCGGTGGCCAGCACGTCCTCGGCCACGATGTGGCCGGTGAGATCGGCGAGCGCGGCCAGGACCTTCGTGCCACCGAGGTCGACCCCGGTGACGTACCCGGCCGGAGCGGACGATGTGTGCGGGTGCCCGGCCATCAGCCGACCGTCAGCAGTCGGGCCGGGTTGGCCACCAGCATCTGGTCGATCGCCTCCGGCGGCACACCGAGCCGGGCGAGCCCCGGCACGATCTCCTGACCGAGGTACGAGTACCCGAGGCGGCCGTGGGTGCGCGGGTTCAGGTACGCCTCGGCCCCGGTCAGGTCCATCGAGAGCAGAATCCGGTCGGCGTACCCGTCCCGGACCAGTCCGGCGAGCATCTCCAGTCGGGCCCGGTCCGGCCGGTGGTACGCCCGCTTGGCGAACTCGCCCTCCGGCGGGTTCTCCGGCAGCGGCGCCAGGACGAAGTCCCAGAACTGCTTGCCGATCGTGTCGAAGGCGATGTTGACGCCGGTCGCCAGGACCGCCCGCAGGTAGTCGGGGTCCGGGTTGATGTCCAGGTGGCCGATGACGATCCGAGAGAGGTCGGCCTTCTCCTCGCGGAGGATCTCGACCTGCTCCAACGCCATCGTGCCGTGGGTGGTGTGGGTGTTCACCGCCAGCCCGGTGGCCACGTGGGCGCGGGCGGCGGCCCGCAGGCACTTCTCCTCGTGCGGGGTGATCTCGTTGAGCCCGGTGGCCTGCTCCCCGAAGATGCCGACCTTGATGCCGGTGTCTCCCACGCCGATGGTGGCGTCGGCGATGAACCGCTCCCGCATCTCGTCCACGCCGGCGGTCAACGCCCAGCTCGGCGAGTACGGCTCCAGGTAGATCGCCGATCCGGCCACGATGTGCAGCCCGGTACGCTGCGCCACCTCGCGGAGCAGGGTCACGTCATGACCCACCACCTCGTACGGGGACAGGTCCACCACCGTGCCGAAGCCCAGCTCCGGCAGGCCGCGTACGGCGTCGACGGCGAGGTCCGCGCGGTCGTCACCGGCACCGCCGGCCAGCCATGGACCGGGCACCAGCGCGCCGAGGTGCTCGTGACTCAGCACCCGGCCGAGCGACTCGGGTGGCACCGGCCCGAGGACTGTCTGGACGTACCCCATCTGATCTTCTCCTTGCCGATCGACGCACCGGCGTCACGGTCGAGGGCTGCCGTGTCGCGCGGCCGGGGTGAGGTCCGGGGCCGTCCGCCAGAAAAGGCCCCGGACCTCACGTCATCTGCGGTCAGTTGCCGAGCACCTCGGCCGGCGGCTCCTGGCCGTAGTCGTCGCGCCAGGCCTCGGCGATGTTCTCCTTGGTGGCCGCCATCGGCGCGCTCACGACCAGCTCCGGCGCCTGCTTGCCGAGCAGCCCGTAGGCGGCGACGATGCCCAGGTTCTGGCCGAGCCGGGTGGAGCCGTTGCCGATGACGCCGACGACGTTGCCGCCCTTGACCAGGTCGGCGGCGAGGTTCGCCTCCAGGTCATTGGTGACGATCTTGACGTCGGTACGCCCCTGCTGCCGGGTCGCGGCGAGCACGCCCTCCGCGGCGGTGGCCCAGGCGACGTAGACGCCGTTGAGGTCGGCGTGGCGGGTCAGCATCGCGGTGGCGATGTCCTCGGTACGCGCCGGGTCGGAGAAGCCGGTCTCCTCGACGATCTCGATGTCCGGGTAGAGGTAGCCGAGCCAGTCCTTGAACGCCTTGTCCCGCTGGTTGGTGAACCAGAAGTCGGCGTCGTGGTAGACGTAGCCGACCTTGCCCTTGCCGCCGAGTGCCTTGCCGAGCAGTTCCGCGTTGGCCTTACCGAACGCGGTCAGGTCGACGGTGACGATCCCGACGATCTGCTCCCCGGCCTTGAAGTCCTTCGGCGGGGTGGTCATCACGACCAGCTTGACGCCGGCGTCCACGGCGGGCTTGAAGGCCGCCGCCGCGGCGGTCGGGTCGACCGCGATGGTGACGATCAGGTCCGGCTTGAGGGCCAGGACGGTCTGCACGTTGTTGGCCTGCCGGGCCGGGTCGAACTCGGCGCTGGTGCTGGCCAGCACCTTGATGCCGAGTTCGTCGAACTCCTTGCGGACCCCGGACTCCACCGCCTGGGTCAGCGCGGAGCCCTCGTGCCAGACGAAGGCGGCCGAGTAGTTGCCGTCCTTGACCTTCTGCCGCTCCTCGGGGGTGAGCGAGAGCTGGTCGGCGGCGGTCGGGGTCTCCCCGCCGGGGCCCACGAACGACAGGCTCGGTTCGGTACGGGGGCCGCTCGACGCGCCGCCGTTGCCGCCGGACGTCTCGTTCGAGCAGGCGCCGACCATGAGCGCCAGGGCGCAGAGCGCGCCCAGGGCGGCCCCACGTCTACGGCTGAGTTTCATTGCTCTTACCTCCAGCAACGGGGGTCCGGGACCGGGTGGTGCCGGACTGACACGGGGTTCCGACGCGACCGGCGCGGCACGTGACGGGGGCACGCGCCGCAGCCCCGGGGGTACCGATGGGGGCCGGCGACCTCTATTTCCGTTCAGACTGAAAGTATTATCGCGATCGTCACACTCCGTCAAGAGTCCTGGTCGGAGACCCCTAGCACTAGCTTCGACCCGTACGATCCGCATTTCGGCTACCTCGCACCGCCTCGCGCGGGCGGCCCGAGGGTGGTCCAACGCTCAGAGGCGATCACTCTCGGTGGTGTCGGTACGCCAGGAGGCTCGGATATTGGTTGTTGCCTACCATCGGCGCGGCCCTTAGCATTCGGGTGGAAAAAAAATAGGTGGAGGTGGACGTGGAAGCCCGAGCACCGCGGCGCGCCAACCGCTCGACCGTGCTCGCCCACGTCCTGACGCACGGGCCGGTCACCCGCACGGCCATCGGTCAGGAGACCGACCTTTCCCCGGCCACCGTCTCGCGCATCGTCGAGCAACTGCTCGACGAGGGACTGCTTGTCGAGACGGACGGCACCCCGACCGCGACCCGGGGCCGGCGCGCGACGCGGGTGGCGATCGCCGCCGGACGCGGCGTCGTCTGCGGAGTCGACGTCGGCGGATCAAACGTCCGGATGGTGGTGGCCGATCTGGCCGCCACGCCGCTGGTGAGCCGGACCGTCCCCACGCCGGCCCAGTACGACGCCCCCCGGCTGGCCCAGTGGCTCGCCGACCTGATCCGGCAGACCGTCGGCGACAACCTGGACCGGCTCGACTGCGTGGCGGTGGGGCTGCCCGGTGCGGTCCGCGAACACGACCGCGCGGTGTCCAACGCGCCGAACCTTCCCCAGGTGGAGGACCCGGAGTTCCTGCGGTTGCTGGAGAAACGTCTGTCCACCGGGGTCGAGGTGGACAACGACTCCAACTACGCGCTCCTCGGCGAGCTGCGCTTCGGTGCCGCCCGCAACGCGCAGACCGCGGTGATGTTCACCATCGGCGCCGGGCTCGGTGCCGGCGTCGCCATCGACCGGCGGCTGTTCCGTGGCCGTAGCGGCATGGTCGGCGAGTTCGGACACCTGCCGGCCGGTCCGCTGGGCACCTCGCTCGAACAGATCATCAGCGGGCCCGGCATCCTCGCCCGCGCCCGTGATCTCGGCCTGCCGTTCGACAATCCGGCCGACGTGTTCCGCTCCACCGACTCTCGCCTGGTGCCGGTCAAGCAGTACGTCGAGCAGGCGTTGCTGATCATCCTCACCGCTGCGGTGGTGGCCTACGAGCCCGAGGTGATCGTCCTCGGTGGCGGCATCTCCCACGCGCTCAAGCCCGACCTCGGCCGGCTGGGGGGTCGGCTGCGGGAGATCGTGCCGGTCACCGCGGCGGCCGTGCAGAGCGCCGAACTCGGGGACCTCTCCGGTGCGCTGGGCGCCGTGGTGGCGGCGTTGCACACCGCGTACGGGCGACTCGGGCTCGCCGAACCCGACCTCGCGCACGTTCCCCAGCCGGATGCGCTCGCCGGCTGCGACCTGCACGCGTTGTCCGCCAACGCGATCGCCTGACCGTTCGCGCCGATCAGCTCCACTGTGGAGTTGGGTGGTGGCTGCCTGCTGTGTGGTCCCGTCGAGGCCGTGAGCAGGAGCGATCGACGGCCCGCGGAGCCCGCAACCCTTGACATCGAAACGTGTGCGCCGCCACACTGTGGCCTGCTAATTCGATTTAGCGCACGGCGGGTTCCCGGCAGAAGGCAGCCGGGCTCATCGCCCTGACCGGACACCACACCGACAAGCCGCCAACGAGACTGCAAGGGAGCGTGCTCAGATGAAGAGAGCGATCGGAAGGGGCCCGGTCAGACGGGCGATCACCATGCTCGCGTTCATGTCACTCGGTGTCGGCGCGGTCGTCTCCGCGCCGGCTGCCGCCGCCACACCCACCACAGTGGAGGGTGCCACCGTACGGGCGGACAACGGTTCCCCGACCGGATACACAGTCGACTTCGTCTACCGCAATCCGCACGCCACCCAGGTCCGCCTCGCCGGAGACCTGACGCTGCTCGACGTCAGCACCGGCAACACGCGCTACCAGCCGGAAGCGTGGCAGACCGGCCGGTACCACGCCGGCGGGACCGAGTTCCTGCGGGACATGACCAGGGACGCCGACGGAAACTGGTCGGTCTCGGTGCCCCTGCACGCGGGCAGCCTCAGCTACTGGTACCGCGTCTGGGACCCGACCCAGGGCTGGGAGAACAAGCGCATCTGGGATCCCGCCTCGACGAACCCACGTCCCCCGGGCCAGTCATCGTTCCGGGTCCGGAACAACGACGTGCTCGACGCCGTCTACGTGCCGTACGCCGACAAGCAGAACGACCCCGTGCTCAAGGAGCGCGCGGAATACGAACTGCCCGCGGCCGACCCCGCACACCGGGGCACCGTCCAGTACGTCCCGTACACCACGATCCTCGGCGACAGCGGCCACTACCTCGGCGTATACCTGCCGGCCGGCTACGACGCCAACCGCCCCGAGCCGTACAAGGTCGCCTACCTCGCGCACGGCATCTTCGGCGACGAGACCGACTTCATGGTCCCCGCGAACGTCCCCAACATCCTGGACAACATGACGGCCAAGGGTGAGATCGAGCCGACGGTCGTGGTCACCATGGGCAACCACTTCACCGGCACCAGCCTCGGCTTCGCCTCGTACAACCAGACCAACGCCGCCAACAACCTGGTCCAGACGATCCTCCCGTTCATCGAGGAGCGCTACCACGTCTCGACCGAGCGCGAAGGCCGCGCGTACGCCGGATTCTCGTACGGCGGGATGACCGGTGCGCACGTCATCCGGGGCTACCCGACCACCTTCGCCTTCTACGGGCACTTCTCCGGCAACCCGTCGCTGACCGCGCAGGACTACGACAACGTCGCCGCCGCGGTCGGCGACGACGACCTGTTCGTGTTCCTCGGCAACGGGGTCTTCGAGGGCAACCTGAACGCCCAGAACACCATCGCGAACAACTTCCGGGCCCGGGGCTACCGCGCCGCGACGACCCAGGTCCCCGGCGCGCACGACGGCATGACCGCGAGCCAACTGTTCACCATCTTCGCCCGGGACCACCTCTGGACCGGCGTCGACTCGGTGTCGGTGTCGCCCGCGACCGAGGAGCTGACCAAGGGCTGGAACTGGCGCACGCAGTTCACCGCCGACGTGAGCACCAACGAGGGCGTCAGCCCGGCGGTGACCTGGTCGGTCGAGGGCGCCGCCTCGGCGGCAACGACCATCTCCGCCGACGGTCTGCTCTCGGTGGCCGCGAACGAGACCGCGTCGACGCTCACCGTCGTGGCGACGTCCGTGGTCGACCCGACCAAGTCCGGCTCGGCCACGGTCAGCCTGACCGCGCCGGGCACGACCCGCGTCGTGGTCAAGGCGAAGGCCGCGCCCGCATCAATCGTCCGGGGCGGCACCTTCACGCTCACCGTCGACCTGCGGGCCCAGACCCAGCACAAGAAGGCGCCGACGGTGACCGGTGAGATCGCCGTGACCTTCGGCGGCACCACCCAACTGGTGGCGCTGACCAACGGCTCGGCCGTGGTCGACCTGCCGACCAGCGGCCTGCCGGCCGGGGGATACCCGGTCCACGTCGCCTACTCCGGTGACCCGACCTACGCCCCCACCGCCGCAGTCCACCAGCAGTTGCGAGTGCGGTAACCAGCACACGTGAGTGGGCCGGCGACGCCAGGTCGCCGGCCCACCCGCGCGCGGGGGCCACGCTCGTCGAATGCCAGGTCGGCGTAGATTCAGACTGCCGCCCGACCCGGCAGACGACGAGAGGGGTACCGGGAATGAAGCCGGTCACGACACAGCGCATCGAGTCCGCTGCCGTCGCCGTCCTCGCCGTCGTCGTCACCCTCTCCGTCGGGTACGCGTGGTGGTGGCTGCTCGCCCTGTTCCTCCTCTTCGACCTCTCCATGCTCGGCTACCTGCGCGGTCCGCACCTCGGCGCCGCCTGCTACAACCTGGTGCACTCGTACACCCTGCCGGCCCTGCTCGGCGCGGTGGCGGTGGCCGCCGCGGCGGCCGGCGAACCGATCGACTGGCTCGGCATCCTCGCCGTCGCCTGGGTGTTCCACGTCGCCCTCGACCGCGCCCTCGGCTACGGACTCAAGACCACCGAGGGTTTCGAACACACCCACCTCGGTCTGATCGGACAGGCCCGGCGCGCCCACCAGGTCACGACCCGCGAACGATGAGCAGCGCAGAATCGACCGCTGCGCGGGGTCTCCGACAGATGATTGAGCCGCAGGCCTGACGATTCCGGCCCGCGCCGATCGTCATCTCCGTGCCGGTGCCGAGGCGGCACCGCACCGAGAGCGGAGGAGAAGCCGATGCGCTACGCACTGATGATCCACTACCCCGAGCCGGGCGAGGGCGAACTCACCGACGAGGTCATCGCGGAGGCGAAAACCGCATTCGACGCGTACGGCCGGGCGCTGAGCGCCGCCGGGGTCCTCCTGGCGGCCGACATCCTGCAACCCGCCGCCGCCACGACCACCGTCACCCGCAGAGACGGCAACCTGCGGGTGCAGGACGGGCCCTTCGCCGAGACCAGGGAGGCCCTGGCCGGGGTGTTCCTCCTCGACGTACCCGACCTCGACGCCGCCATCGGCTGGGCGGAGAAGTGCCCGGCCGCGCAGTGGGGCGTCATCGAGGTACGGCCCACCGCGACGGCGTTCGTCGACGGATCCTGGACGAGTTGACCACCAGCGACGAGGGGCGGGCGGCCGCAGCTGTCGCGGCGCGCGACAGTTACGGTCGGCTGCTCGCCCTGCTGTCCACCTCCACAAGCGACATCGTCTGGGCCGAGGACGCCCTGGCCGACGCGTTCGAGCGGGCCCTGCGCAGCTGGCCCGACCAGGGCGTGCCGAACAACCCCACCGGATGGCTGCTGACCGTCGCGCGTAACCGGCTCCGGGACCACTGGAAGTCGGCACAGTGGCAGCGCAACGTCCCGCTCGACGTCGAGCGGGACGCCCCCGTACACCTCGACGCGCTCGACCCCGACGCCATCCCCGACCGGCGACTGGAACTGATGCTCGTCTGCGCCCACCCGGCGATCGAACGCACCGCACACACCCCCCTGATGCTCAACACCGTGCTCGGCTTCACCGCCGAGCAGGTCGGCCGAGCCTTCTCCACACCCACCTCGACGATGGCGACCCGCCTGGTACGCGCGAAGCAACGCATCAAGGCCACCGGCATCCCGTTCCGCATCCCCGACCGCAGCGACCTGCCGGGTCGGATGGCCGCGGTCCTCGAGGCCATCTACGGTGCGTACGTCATCGACTGGGCGACGACCGGCCCGCAGGCCCGCCCGGTGCCCACCGAGGCGCTGCACCTCGCCGAGGTACTCACCACGCTGGTTCCCGACGACCCCGAGGCGCACGGGCTGGCCGCCCTTGTCCAGCTCTCGGCCGCACGCCTACCCGCCCGCCTCGACGAACACGGACGATTCGTGCCGCTGGCCGAGCAGGACCCGACCCGCTGGAACGAACCCCTGATCCACCGGGCACACCAGCACCTACGCACCGCCCACGCCCGCCGACACCTCGGACGCTTCCAACTCGAAGCCGCCGTCCAGGCAGTGCACTGCGCCCGCAGACACACCGGTACCACCGACTGGCCGGCCCTGCTGGACCTGCACCGCGCGCTCCACACGCTCGCACCGTCGCTCGGCGGTGCCGTCGCCCTCGCGGTCGCCACCGCCGAAGTCGAGGGCCCGGCAGCCGGACTCGCCCGACTCGACGAACTGCTGAACCCGACGGACGATCGGGCCCGACGGTTCCAGCCCGCCAAAGCCACCCGTGCCCACCTGCTCGAACGGCTCGGCCGCCACACCGAAGCCGCCGCCGCGTACGACAGCGCCATCGCCCTCACCCACGACCCCGCCGAACGCGGGTACCTGGAGCATCGCCGCGCTCTAATGCGCTCGGCACCTGACCGGCCCTGAGCGGCATCGGGGATCTCGAAGGCCGCGAACTGTGCATCCCAACGGGCGTGCAACGGGCACGGCGGGACCAAGCCGATTGCGCTCGCACCTTCAGTTCGTAAGATCGAAGATCACGGCCGACAACGACCTGTTGGGGCAGGCCAGCGGCAGGACGTTGGGGACCGTTCGTGCCCGCTGATGACCGCCGGGTGTACGGGCTACTGGCACGTGGATGGCATGGATGCCCTCTTCATTGCGAGGATCGAACTGGCTTCTGCCACATCGATGCACCGAGCGAGGCTCACCATGGAAATCGCCCAAGACGGACCCTTCCTTGTCGTCGAACGCGAGCGGTTCGTTGCACGCTTTCCCGCCGACCCGAGCAGTGACCTGGAGCAACTTCAGGACCAAGACATCTACGTGACCGTCACCGGAGGCCCCACCTACTACGCGACCGTCATGACCCTCCAAGCGATCGATGCCGTACTCCGCCGGTGGACACAGACCGGGGAAGCCGCTGGCGGAAGGTACTTCTGGTCCACGGACCTGGTCATCACGCCCCGGCCAGGCGTCACCGCGATGATCGAAGCGATCGACGGACTTGTCCGCGAAGGAGAGATCGCTCAGGCATGCCAGGTCATCCCCGACCCGATGGGCAGCCACGGTGCCCCAGATTCCAGCGCCCAGAAGGCGGATCAGTGATCGGCGATCATGGCTGTGAGCTGGTGCCCCCGGCAGGATTCGAACCTGCGACACACGGTTTAGGAAACCGATGCTCTATCCCCTGAGCTACGAGGGCGCGACGGCCTAGTCTAGCGACCTGGGGGTTCACCTGGGGTGGCAGGGAGTGGCCCACGTTCACCCGCGTTCCCCGGACCCCCGTTCGCCCAGCCCAGGACCACACCCGGAGCACACGAACCCCGGTTTGCGACCGGCGGTCGGCCGCGGTGACCCGCGTTGGCACCGGTTCACCCGGGTTGGCATCCGCTGGAGAGCACACACCGCGCACATCATCGAAGATCATGTGGGGCTACCCGCTTGCCGGCTGGGCGTCGCCTCCCACAGGGGGTCCGGCCACGTCGCCTTCAGCCGCGCGGCGGCCCGGTCGGCGTTGTCGCGGGTCAGGTCCACCGGGTCGAGGAAGACGACGTCGATGTCACGCACGGACGGCGGGTCGAAGCCGCATCGTCCGTCAGCGGGTCACCCACGCGGTTGGCTCATGGGGTGATGAGGTCGGCTACACCGTAGTGGCTCCACCAGGTAGGCCGATGTCTGTGGAGTTCGCCCGCGGTGCGGGTCAGCAGGAGCCAGTTTCCCGACGACCCCAACTGCCGGGCCTGCGCGATTGCCGCTTCGACGGCCTGCCGGGCCCCGCCAGTGCGCAACGACCAGCACCAGGACCTGCTTGATGGCCTCCAAGGCCCGCAGCAGCGGCCCGGGCTGCCCGCCCTGCAGGACCATGGCGACGAGTTGCTGCGCCTCACCGACTCCGGTGTTGGCCACGGTCGCCGCGTTACGAGCGGCGTCCACGGCGCTCTGCACAGGCGCCAGCCCGGCGATCGTCTCCTGCGGGGTGGCCTCGTTCGGCACCGCCCCGGTGGCCTTCGTAGCTTCACCGATTGAGCCGGCGAGCCTTCCCAAGCCGCCCTGGATGCCAGCAATCGCATTGCGCACCCGCCGCCACGGCGACGAAGCCCGCCCCCGCGGCCGCAACGCCACCTCCTACGCCTGGCTGTCGACGGCAGCCGCCAACCCCTGCGCGCGTTCGACCCCGGTCATCAACGCGCGAAGTTCACCGGCGATCTTCTCGATCTGCGACACGTGGCCGGCATCCCCAATCGATGAAAGTAAAAGTGATCGACAGCTGAAACTACCGTGCTCCTCGCGGGGCCACTAGACGCCGGCGAGGCGGTCAGCAGGGGTCGCAGACAGCCACCGCTATGCGAGCAGGTCACTTGAGCGGCTTACGGTCAAGATGCCACTTCGTGTGGCAGGCGTGGATACCACTGGCCCCTCAGTTGTCGCCGATGCGCAACAGCGGCACGTCGTAGAGCCTCGCCTCGGGGATACGACGCATGACGGACGCAGCGACCTCGATGATCAGCATTTCGGTGAGGAACTGGACTGTCGCGGCGAGTAGGTGACTGGTGTGGCCGGTCGCGCTGTGCTCCTTGAGTCCGACGCTGACGTGGATGTGCGGCGCGACCCGGTCGTGGGTGTCGGCGTAGGCGATGGTGCCGCCGCCGAGTGCTTCGATGGTGGTCAGGTGCACCCGGTCCCAAACCGGGGCATGGGGGTTGTCCAGGCGCTGGCAGGTGCCGACGATCCCGACCGTGCTGAACCCGGCGATGTAGCCATGCCGGATGCCGTTGACGCGGCAGGTGTCGGCGAGGGCGGTGAAGTCCTCGCCATGACTGAGGGTGACGCCGATCATCCGTCCGGGCGTGAGGTCATGGCTCCGCATGCTGGAACTCCCGGGTCGAGGGGGGCGGGCGAATAGCCTTGATGAGTCCGGGGACGCACCTGCGTGGGCCGCATTTCGCGACCTCGGCCAGCAGTGCGACGACTGCGGGCTGCGTGTTGTCGGCGTCAGTGAGGACCGCCAGCCGGAGCTCTGGTCGGTGGCGTCCACGCGTTTCCTCTCGCCCGAACGTGTGGCACCTGAAAAGCCGCGCGACTCTGCTCACTTCTTGACATGAGGGAGGTTTCAAGAAACAGCCGCGATGGCTGCATTGACGGCGCGGTCGTGGACAACCCCCGATCTCGTGATCTTCGCCTGCGGTTCGGTGCAGTCGACGATAGTTAGGTGATTGCCCAGTGGGCTGATGCCACCGTCGATGCAATACGCGACGCTGAGCTCGGACTCCGCTACAAACCCTTCAACCTCCGCTGCGGTGATCGCTGGGCCTAACGTCTTGGTCGGGTCGGAAAGGTTGGCCGTCGTGGCGGCGATGGGAACGCGGCTTCGTCCGGCAAGTTGACCGAGCAGGCCAGGGTCGAGGGTCACGAGAGCGTTAGGCACGCCGACGGGCTGGTGCTGCTCAGCGAATTCCGAGTCTCGCCAACGTAGGATCATGGCCAAGTCTCCGGGCCAGAAGGCCGTGGCGAGTTGGATCGCGGCTGGCGTCATGATGAACAGCTCGTCGGCTGCGACGAGCGATGGCAGTATGAAGGCCAACGACTTCGCTCGTGGTCGGCCCTTGCCAGTGTAGATGCGCGCGCAGGCGTCGTGGTCGCGCGCGTTGGCGCAAATCATGTACCAACGTCGAGTTGGGACAATGACAAGTTCGCCAGCTTCGAGTGCTTCAATCGCCAGCGGGAGTTCGTCGGGTCGGATCAATTTCACGACATCAGCCCTTCAGGGCTCGGGGTGACATGCTGCTTTGCCCTGCACCAATATGGTTCTGCCGGACGGCGTCGCGCCAGCCAGTCGGGGCAAAGGCGTATTGGCCCCAGACATGCCGAGCCGCGACCGGAGGCGAATGCACGCTCGCGCCAGCAGAGTCCTGCGCCACCTGAGGCGCGCGCCAATAGATGCTCCATGGGTGTCGGGATCGGCTATCGCACTCGTTCGGCGAGTGGCGGGAAGTCCAGCCACGGATCGCGAAGCGCGGCGAGACGGTGGCTAGCATGGTTGACGTGGGATACGCGGAAATAGGCCATGATCCGCGGCGCAGCGGTCATGTTCCGGCCAACGGCGTGGGGGACTAACCTCGATGATTCGTGCCTGACGCCGGCTCCTTCGGCCCGGCGGAGCTGATCGTTG